>DASXPQ010000362.1:0-4891 GCA_036493575.1 Pirellulales bacterium | reverse complement strand
ATCAAGCGCGTTATTTCTTGCCCCATATTTATGCGCTCTCGGTCAATTCGCCTTTCTGGGTCGGACACGACACCGGGCTGAAAGGCTATCGGCTCAAAGTGTTTGAGCGGTTTCCGCGCACCGGCATTCCCGATTCCTTCGAATCGCTTTCGGAGTACGAGGATTACTGCAAGCTGTTGGTCAAGACCGGCTGCATCGACAACGCAAAAAAGATCTGGTGGGATATTCGGCTGCACCCATTCTTCGATACATTGGAGGTGCGCGTGTGCGACGCCCAAACCCGTGTCGACGATACGCTGGCAATCGCAGCGCTGATCCAGGCTATCATCTCAAAGCTGTTTAAATTGCTCCGGCAAAACACCACCTTCCGCATTTATCGGCGCCGTCTCCTGGATGAGAACCGCTGGCGCGCTGCACGCTACGGCATCGATGGAAAACTAATCGACTTCGGTAAGGAAACCGAAGTGGAGGAGCGAAGTTTGCTGAACGAGTTGCTGGAGTTCGTGGCAAGTGAAATGAACGAGTTCGGCACACAGCGCGAGATAGCGCACATTGAGCGAATCATGCGTGAAGGTACGGGAGCGGATCGGCAACTCGCAGCCTATGAGCGCACGCGCGATGTAAAAGCCGTCGTTGATCACATCGTCGCAGAAACGTACGAAGGATTGAACGTCTCGGTGTAAGCTGCGCTGGTACCTGATTCCTTTTGTTGCTCGACTCTTATCTCCCGTTCAATCGCCTCTCAGATGAATGTCACCAGCGTAAATTCTCCAGAAGTAATAGGCCGCTATGCCAATGCCAAGAGTGACAATGCCCAAGCGCACGACCGTCCGATTGACAAAGCGCACCGCACTACCGCCCACGTAGCCGCCCAGCAAGGCGCCGGCTGCCATAACAGTGCCATGCTTCCAATCCACTTTGCCTTCGAAAAGAAAGACTGTTACAGCAACGGCTCGGAGGCTGCCACATAAGGCGTTTTTCAGTGGTAAGACGGAATGAATGTCCGTCAGGCCAATCAGATCACACGCGGCAATTACCAGAATGCCGATGCCAGCGCCAAAATATCCGCCATAAATCGCGACAACAAAAAGCAGCGCGCTCGCACCAATTTGAAGCGCAACGGACGGGGCGGATGTCGTTTCAATCGGAGCGGCCGCACCTAACGACTGGCCGGAACGAGCGGTACGACTTAGCAACGGGCGCAATGTGAGCAGACTGGCCATCAGAATAAGCCACGGTATCAGGGCCGTGAAGGAGCGGTTGCCCGACCAGCTGAGAAGCAACGCCCCAAGCAGGCTACCCAACAGGCTTGGCAAAAGAAGTCGCCAAAACCAATGGCGCACGGGAGCCAGATGCTTGCGTCCTGCCCAAGTGCTTGTCATGTAAGCGGGAAGAAGCGCAACTGCGCTGGTTGCATCAGCTGTGACTGGCGGCAAGACGGTCATTAGCACGGGAAAGATTAACAACCCACCGCCGCCGGCTATCGAGTTAATGGCCGCAGCTACGATCGCGACAAGAAAGAGCACAATGTGCGTCTCCATTGATAACCAGTGGATCAAGCACAACCCATTGCGAGAACTCTATTCAATGGTCTTCGCGTCCAAAAATCAGTGTAACAATCAAACCCAGGATGCTAACAGCCACGACCATTCCCAGCACAACTGGAAGGCCAAATTTACTTTTCAAAATCGGCAGGACGAATACGCCGAGCGTCGCCCCGGTTTTCCCGACGCTGGCGGCGAACCCACTCGCGGTGGCCCGCAATTCGGTTGGAAACAGGATTGGCGCCAGCGTAAACGTAGTCGAATTGGGCCCAGCGTTCATTAACAGGTTGAACACGATAAACCCAATGAACACCAGCGGAATGTGTCCCGCGTCTGCGGGAGAATTTGTCAGGTAAACGGCGATCATGAGCAGGACCATGCCGCAAGCCATACCCGCGAAACCTATGGCCTGCATCCGGATCCGTCCGAACTTTGGAACTGCCCAGATTCCAAGTAGGAAACCGAAGAGGAGGAACAGATCGATTGCACCGCTCCCCCTGACGTCCGCCAGGTCGTGAGTGATGGTACCATCTGTCTGACCGGAGATATCAATGGCGCTCAAGATAATCGGCGTGAACAGTCCGACGCCATAGGTGGCGATATCCATTAAGAACCATGGGACAGTGACAAGCACTGTACGAGCACGATACGTGTGCGAGAATAGATTCGCGATCCCGGGCGGTATTGCCGGCGCAATTGACGGTGTGAGCCTTTCGTTTCCGGCATTGCCGGTAAGTTCCAACACTGTGTCACGTTGCTCAGGCAGGATGCGGATAAACGCCTGCGCGGCTTCAGCAAATTTGCCTCGAGATATTAACCAATGGGGACTGTCTGGTTCCGACAGACGCAACAAAAAAAAGAGAAGAGCAATGACGCCTTCGGTGGCGAAGAAAAGTCGCCAGGTTTGTGTGCCGTTCGCAGTTTTAAGCAGCGCCAGAGTAATCCCAGCGGCCAGTAACATGCCGACCGATTGGCAGGCTATCGTGGCGACCATCAATCGCGCGCGACTGCGCTTGGGCAATACTTCCGAAACGTAACTGCTGCTAACAGGGAAATCGGCGCCTATCCCCACGCCGACGAGGAATTGCCCAACAAACAGCATCATGGTTCCATTGGCTAAGGCGCTGGCTGCCGCGCCGACGCAAATAATTATCATGTCAGCCAGCATCAACGGTTTTCGACCAAGACGGTCTGCCATTGGTCCGCCAAGACCGGCCCCAAAGACAGCACCAAGCACCAGGCTTGCGCCGATAAGACCAATCACGTCGGGCTGGAAGTGAAACTCGGCGATAACGAATGGCATCGACACGCCAAGGACGAAAATAGCGAAGCCATCAAGCAACGTGCCCCCGGTCGAGAACACCCAGAGCCTTTGCTGGATGGGTTTCAGCGCCGACGCGTCCAACAATGACGTCAAACGTTGCGATAGCGTGATTTCAGCCAATGTTACCGCTTTTTGTGCCGGGCCGATTTCTCAGGCTCGGCCGCCTGATGATATTGGCGGCTAATTTCGGCCAGGTTCACGGTTGGCTTGGGCAATTGCATGTCCATCTCTTCCATCTGCTGGACGATGATCTGCGAAACAGCCAAATCGCGGAACCATTTGTGATTTGAAGGGACGATGAACCAAGGAGCATACTCGGTGCTCGTTCTGGTAAGCACATCCTCAAAGGCTTTGATGTAATCACCCCAATACTCGCGTTCCTTATAGTCTGAGTCACTGATCTTCCACTGGCGAGCCGGGTCATCCAATCGCTTCTTGAACCGCGCAAGCTGTTCGTCTTTCGAAATGTGCAGGAAAAACTTGAGAATACTGGTGTTATTTTGCCTTGCGATTAGCTGCTCGAAATCGTTGATTTCGCTGTAACGCTTCGACCAGAGTTTTTCCGACACCAGGCCGTGGACCCTTGCCACCAGCACATCTTCGTAATGTGAGCGATTGAAAATCACGACCGAGCCTTTGGCGGGCACGTGCGGGTGCACGCGCCAGAGAAAATCGTGCGCCAGCTCCTCCTTCGTTGGTTGTTTGAAGTTGGCGCAGATACAGCCCTCTGGGTTCATTCCAGTAAAAACATGGCGGACTGTGCCGTCTTTGCCCGCGGCATCGAGTCCCTGCAACACAATTAGAAGCGAATGATTGTTCTCCGCATACATCTTGTATTGCAATTCCTGCATCTTTTGCAGGTTCGCCTGAATCTCTGGCAAAGCTGACTTGTGCGACTCATGTTTACCGTGGTAGCCGGGGTCGAAATGGCTCAGGCGAATCTTGGATTTCGGCTTTACGAGAAGTTTTTTCCAATAATTGGACATCGTTAATGTTTTTCTCTTCCTGAGTTAGCGCACAGTCTTTTGCCTCGCTGCCGTGGGAAGTCGAAATGGTTGGAAAAGCGATTTGTTCCACGACCGGGCTGGATCCAGAATTTGGTAAAGCCCGAGCTTCGTCACATCCTGTACTATCATCCAAACCAGGTTGTAGCCCCAAACAAAACCGATGATTCTCCATGGAAGCGACGGTACGAGCCAGCCCTGGCTGCACATCAACACCGCAGCGATCTGAGTCGCGACAATTGCAAAGAACAGCTTTGAGCTTGGGTAAGGTGGCCTCCAAAAGGCCCCACGTGTTCGAGTCACAAATAACAAGAGGTGACCGCCCGCAACAAGTTGCAGGAACATCATCGTTTGTAGCTGTGGATGGTCGAGGTGGTGAACCGTATCTCCGAGGTAGAGCAAACCAAAGCTTTGCATAACGCCAAGTAACCCCAGGACTGACGAAATCACTAACACACGGTCCAACTCCCATTTTACCGGTTGAGGCGGCACGCTGGCGTTGTCAAAAGCGATAGTCATAATGGGCACGTCGTCCAGAAGAGCTAGCGCGATAAGCATGATCGCGGTGAGCGGAAAGAAATGGTAGTAGATCGACGCCAGCACCACAAAGACCATGATTGCGATGGTCATGGCGATCCGGTATAACACATAGCTCATCATCCGCTCGAAGATGCGCCTGGCTTCCGAGATCCCTTCGATAATCACCGACAGACCTGGTGCAGTCAGAACCAAAGCCGCGGCCGCCCGAGCTGCTTCGGTTGCTCCGGAAACGGCGACCCCCACGTCTGCCTGCTTAAGCGCCGGGGCGTCATTGACGCCGTCGCCGGTCATCCCGACGATGTGACCGTTCTCCTGCAATATTTTTACGATGGCATATTTATGTTCTGGGAAAACTTGAGCGAAACCATCGGCTTCATCGATTTTTTCGGCAGCGTCCAACGGGATTTGTCCTTTTGTAACATCACCCGGGAAGAGTTCCGTCGCTGGCTGGATATTTGCGCCCATGCCTAGTTCCGATG
>DASXPQ010000361.1:0-5614 GCA_036493575.1 Pirellulales bacterium | reverse complement strand
TTGCCCCTCATCTGGCTTACGATGCGGCGCCGCCGCAGGCTTCGCAAATTCGGCAAGCAATTGCCCGACGCCTTGGAACTCATCGCTCGCGCTTTGCGGGCTGGTCACAGCTTGGGCGCTGGCTTCAATCTTGTGTCCAGTGAGATGGCGGCCCCCGTCGGGGTTGAATTTCAGCGATGTTACGAAGAACAGAATCTTGGTATCCCGCTGGACGAGGCCCTGAAGAACTTAACCGATCGCGTACCCAATCTCGATTTGAAGTTTTTCTGTACGGCCATTGTGTTGCAGCGGCAAACCGGCGGTGATCTTGCGGAAATTCTCGACAAAATTGGCAATCTGATTCGCGAACGATTTCAAATTTGGGGACAAGTGCAAGCGCTCACCGGCGAAGGCCGTTTGTCGGGCATCGTGCTATTAGCACTGCCGCCCGTCCTCTTCGCCACCGTTTATTACTTGAACCCTGAATACGTTACCGTCCTATTCACCGATCCCTGGGGCAGAAAAATGTTGGCGGGCGCAGTAGTGATGCAACTTTTGGGAGCCTTGGTAATCCGCAAGATTGTGAACATCCGAGTGTAAGCAGATTTGGGGCATGCGTCCCGAAGGCGATGATTTCCTTACTTACTGCTCACCTACTCACCACTCACTGACTCACTTTTTATGTTCCTCGTCGCCTCACTCATCACCATCGAAAAACTCGTCCCGTTCGCAGTGTTCGGACTGTTTGCGGTTGTCGTATTTTGGGTCTTGAACGTCTTCGCTGGCGAAACCGATCGCACAACCGAACGGCTTGAAGAATTGCGCAACCCGCACCGTCGTCGCGAGCAGCTGATCAAATCTTCTAAGAAGCAAGACGCCGTGTCCAAAATGCTGGAAAAGGCGACGCCGGTCCTCTCGGCCCCGTTGAAGCCGAAAACCGAAGTGGAAACCAGTAAGCTCCGCCAAAAGCTGTCTCAGGCTGGATTCCGAGGCGATGCAGTGGCAGGCACGTTTCTGGGTTTGAAATTCATCGGTTTGATGGCCGGACTATTCATCGGCGGCGGCGGAACCCTGATCTTCATGGGCGCCAGCCGCGATTCGCTCATTTATACCGTCGTCATTGCGGCCTTCTTCTTCTATCTGCCCGATGTTGTTTTATGGTTTATCGGTCGCAAGCGCATGCAAAATATTTTCCTTAGTCTCCCTGACGCGCTCGACTTGCTTGTCGTATGCGTGGAGGCGGGCTTAGGTTTGGATCAGGCTATGCGCAAAGTGACTGAAGAAATGCGCCGTACCGCCCGAGTGATTTCTGATGAATTCAACCTGTGCAATTTCCATTTGCAAATGGGCAAATCGCGCAACGACGTGTTACGGGACCTGGGCGAACGCACCGGCGTCGACGATTTGCGCAGCCTGGCAGCCATTCTCATTCAGGCCGACAAATTCGGTTCCAGCGTTGCTCAAGCGCTCCGAGTGCAAAGCGATTCCATGCGTACCCGTCGACGTCAATTGGCCGAAGAAAAAGCCGCCAAAACAGCCGTCAAACTCATCTTTCCGCTGGTAATTTTCATCTTCCCGGGCATTTTTGTGGTGCTCGTCGGACCGGCCGGTATCACCATGGTTCGAGAAATGTTCCCGGTCATGCAGGGCCACAAGTAAGCGGCAAAGTCAGGCTCGTTGGCCAATTCTGCGAAGCTTTGTCGGTTGCGGTGCCGTTTCCAGTTCTTCATCTGGTAGCGATTGCACGACCAACTGCAGAGGACTCCGCGTGCATCAACCGATAGGTGAGGTAGCGCCCTGCCTAATTATTTCTCACCGCCCGCCGAAGGCAGAGTCTTCGGCCTTGCCCGACTCACGGAGGATGCCAGCATGTTCCGCCCACGATTGGCTCTGACCATTGCCCTTTTACTTGCTGCCGCCGCTCCCGCGTTGGCCGGAGAAGGGGCCGATTGCGGATATCAGCCGAACAGCCCTTGGCACAACTTTTGGGTCACTTGGCACCGCAATAATAATTGGCCGGAGCCATTCGCATCCGTCGACGCTGCTAGCGTTTGGAATATGATCGATGCCCAAACAGCCAAGGGATGGGAAATCCAGGACATGTTGAGTGACGCCCATTTTGAGGCTGACAATTCGAAGCTGTCAGCCGCGGGCCGCGTGAAGATCCACGCTATTTTGACCCAGAATCCTGTTGCGTTCCGGACGGTATTTGTGGCGCGTGGATGGACTGATGAAGTTACTGCCAAACGATTGGCCGCGGCGCAATTGGCCACGGCGCAAATGTCCCAGGACGGTCCGACTCCCGCCGTGTTAGTAAGCAACTCGGTGCCTGTCAGCACATCGGCGGAATACGTCGCTGGTGTCACCGCCTGGCATGCTGGCTTCATGACCTCGATTCCGAAGCCGCAAGTGAAAGCGTTCCAGCAAGACGACGATACCTCGGGCGGCCCATAAGCTGGCGCAACCCGGCAAAACGTTGTATTCCGCGACTTCGGTTTATGCGGACTCTTGGTGCGTGTCGATTTACTCCAATGAGACGGCCCATTGGCCACTGCGCTGCTAGCATGCGCTGCACTGGTCATCTCGGTCGGCGATAATTTGAGGTGTATTGTGCGACTTGTTTCGAAACTACTGCTGCTGGCTTGCATTGCATCTCTCACCGGCTGCACCAGTTGGTTTGGCATGCCGTCGTTGTTCAGCTCCAAAAAGTCCGCGACTTCCAGATCCACTAGCACTGCTGCCGCCACGCCGAGCAACACCACGAGCTTCTTTTCGAAAAAGAAAGCAACCCCCGATTTGTATGTCGCCACCGCCCGTCTGTGTGAATCGCGAGGCGACTTCGCGGGAGCTGCCGACCAGTACGAAAAAGCGCTGAAAGATTCGCCCGACTATGTTCCCGCGCTGCTCTCGTACGCCCATCTACAAGATCATCAAAACAAGCTCGCCGAAGCCACCACGCTTTATCAACGGGCAGTGAAAGCCAATCCTAAGGAAGCCTCTGCCTTCAACGATTTGGGATTATGCTTTGCCCGCCGCGGCATGGCAGCCGAGTCGCTCGGCGCGCTGGGAAAAGCGGTACTGCTGCAACCCGATAAAGCGCTATATCGAAACAATGTGGCGATGGTGCTGGTGGATCAACATCGTCCCGACGATGCCCTGGCGCAGCTTCGCGCCGTCAATAACGAATCGGTCGCCAATTACAACGTTGCGGTGTTGCTAGCGCAACGCAACCAAGACGTGTTGGCTCAAGCTCATTTCCGCCGAGCGCTGGAATTGAATCCATCGTTCGCCGAAGCGCAACAATGGAACGACCACTTGTCGGAGCGCGCCACCGCCATGGTTTCAGCCCCGCCTGCACGGCCGCAACAAAGCGCGCCGCCGGATATGCGTCTGGCCAGCATTCCCACCTCCATGCAACGACCGAGTGCAACCAGTGGGCTGCCGCAATCCACCATTGCAGGGCAGCAGCCCGCAGTGCCACCGATGCCAAACACCATGCCCCCTGCGGCCAGCGTGCCGACGGCCATGCAACGTCCAGATTTATACAGTGGTCCGCCGCGTTCCGCCCAGGCTGCAGTACAGCCAAACCGGCCGGCTGTCCCGCCCACGCCAGAAAATATGGGCAGTTATCAGCCGTCCGCAAACAGTGAGCTCCGGCCGCTTCCGCCTGTGAATTAATCTTCTAATTTGCCGGATACCGCAGAATTCGCGGGGCCGCCGTCGGTTTGATTTCTTTGGCGTCGATCGCTCATGCTCGGAGCATCGCTCCGTGTGCCTTTTGACAGGCCGCCACAATTTGGTCGCGCACCTGATCGGCTTCCGTATTGGTCAGCGTCCTGTCTTTGCGCCGCAAAGCAATGGTTAACAGTTGGCTTTTCTTTCCCGAGCCCAGCCGCTGTGGGTCGCGGTATGTGTCCCTGTATTCGATGTTCTCTAATTCGTTCCCCGCAGCGCCGCGCACGGTCGCAGCCAAATCGGCCCAGCGAACTTTTTCATCCACTACCAAATTCAAATCGCGCATGACTGCTGGATACGCCGATAACTCGGCGGCTTGAGAAACCAGTCTGGCGATTCCTTCAAGCGCTTCAATTTTCACTTCCGCAACCGTCGTTGGCTCTCGAAGTTCGAACTTTTTAAGCGCCGCCACGCTTACCTCTCCCAAATATCCGATTTTCGTCCCTCCGATGCGTAGTTCCACTGCGCGGCCCTGGCGGAACAATTCGTGTTGGTAATCCACTACCTCCAACACCGCCGCTGGGTTCAGCCGAGCCACAATCTCTTCCAGCATTCCCTTCACCGCCAAAAAATCGCCCCCGCTGGTTATTCCCAACATCAATTGCTCGTCAGGCAACAAGCCTTTCCTGGACAAATAAATTCGGGCAATTTCAAATAAATCAACGCGTAGATTCCCCAGCGACTCATTGTTCCGTTGAGCTTCGAGCAGACTCGGTATCAAGCTCCGCCGCAATTGATCGGCGCGCCGCAATACAGGCGTCGACGAAACCAACGGCGGCGATTCAGTCCACGGACTGAATGTTTCTGCGACCGGCGCCTCAACCACACTAATTGTCATTGCCTCATTAACCCCGGCCGATACAAGCGCTTCCCGCACTTTCGTCAGCACCCGGTCTTGCCCCGTTCGATGACTGGCAGCCATTGGCACGTTTACATCTTCCGGAATCGCGTCGTAACCATGAATGCGAGCCACTTCTTCGACCAGATCGATTTCTCGTGTCAAATCGCGCCGCCAACTGGGCGGAATCATCGCAATTTCGGTTTTTAAATTCGTCTCGCGTCCCTCTTTATTCCCCAGTGCAGTCAAAATTCGTCGCACTTCGCTTGCATCAATTTCGATCCCCAGAATTCGTTTCAATTGCGCCAACCGTAATACAATCGGTTCCCGTTGGGGTGGCTTTCGCCCCACGTCAATTACACTGGTCGCCAATTCGCCGCCAGCCATCTGCAAAATCAGCTCGCACGCACGGCGGCTGGCCCAATCGACCCCTTCCGGATCCAACCCACGTTCAAAGCGGTACGACGAATCGCTATGCAGCGCCAATTTGCGAGCCGTGTTTCGAATCGAAAGCGGATCGAACTCGGCTGCCTCAATCAATACATCTTTTGTGGCCGACGTAACTTCGGTATCCGCGCCTCCCATCACGCCACCTAAGGCCACAGCACGAGATCGGTCGGCAATCACACACATACCCGGCTCTAACTCATACGACTTGTGATTGATCGCTTCCAGTCGTTCCCCTTTGCGGGCTTGGCGGACCACAATTTCGTGACCGTCAAGTTTTTGGAAGTCGAATGCGTGCAGTGGTTGCCCGCACTCCATCAGGACATAGTTAGTGACGTCGACAACGTTGTTGATCGGCGCAATGCCGAGTGTCGCCAATCGATCAACCAGCCATTTAGGGCTGGTTTGCACTTTGATCCCACAGATGACCCGCGCGGTATATCGATAGCACAATTCCGGGCATTGCAGCGTTACTTTAGTCAGTTCGGAAACGCTAGCTTTTCCTTGCGGCGGTTTTGGGTCGGGCAGGGTTAGCGGCAAATCGAACACGACCGCCGTCTCGCGCGCAATACCAATGTGCCCCAAGCAATCTGGCCGGTTGCTGGTCACTTCCAG
>DASXPQ010000360.1:0-3197 GCA_036493575.1 Pirellulales bacterium | reverse complement strand
AAATTCCACGCGGTTCCGTCCATTGCGCTTTGCTTCGTACAAGGCTGAATCGGCGGCCCGGATCAGACCGCAGGCATCAATGATTTGCTGCGGTCGTGCCACAGTTACGCCAACGCTCGCCGTAACGCCGATGTGCCCTTGTGGCGTTTCGATGGAAATCTGTTCGACAGCCGCACGCACCCGCTCCGCATGGCTCAAAGCATTGATGCTGTCGCAACCGGGCAAGACGAGGATGAACTCTTCACCGCCGAAACGTCCGACTGCATCGTATCGGCGGGTACAATTTTGCATCGCGATGGCAGCGGCACGGAGAACTTCATCGCCCATCAGGTGGCCGTGAACATCGTTGATTTGCTTGAACCCATCCAGGTCGACCAAGGCCACGCCAATCGAGCCGCCATGACGCTGCTGCCGGGCCAGTTCGCCCATTAACAGCTCTAATGTTGCGGCTCGGTTCCACAGCCCCGTGAGCGAATCGTGCGTCGCTTGATCGCGGAGCGTTTCCCGCGCGGCAATCAATTGCTCCTGCAAATACAAAATGCGTTTTCCGGTGCGTAGTCGAACCTGCAGTTCTTGCGAATCAAATGGCTTGATCACATAGTCGTCGGCGCCCGCATCGAGTCCTTCAACAACATCGCACTTTGAATTTTTGCCGGTCAGCAACAATATGTATGTATAGGGTTCCGATCGCTGTTCGCGAATCTTGCGGCATATTTGCACGCCGTCGAGCCCTGGCATAAGCCAGTCCAGAATTGCCAGCTTCGGCGCATCGGGCTCTTCCAAAATTCGCAATGCTTCCACCCCGTCGCGTGCCGTCACGACATCGTAGTCCCAGCGTCGAAGTGTGCTTTCCAACAGTTTCCTGGAAACCGCTTCATCATCGGCTACGAGTACTTTCATACACACACCTCTTTCGACCAGCGATCCAACTCAAACCGTAGGCGATCCATTTCGGTTTTCAATTCGACCAGCGATTGATCCACCGAATCTAGCTCCCCACTGCGGCCCAGTTGTTCCAATTGCAAGGCGGCCCGGGCGCTCGGACCAGCACTCAGGTTTTGTAGCGCGCCTTTAAGTGCATGGGCTGCGCGTTGAATCGTCAAACCATCGCTTTTGCTGATGCCCAATTCAATTTCCATCAATAGGCGTGGTGAACTCTGCAGGTACAACTCGATCATTTCCTGCAGCAGTGTTAGGTCGTTCTCCACCCGCTCCGAAAGCTCCGTAAAGTCGACTGCGGCCAAAGCGTCCGCTTTAGTTTCCGGTAATGCCGGCACCGGTGCAGAGGCGTTTACCGTAGCTGGAATATGGTTGTGGTTCATGGTTTGAATCTTCTGGTTGTGGGCTGGCTGGCCGTTCATCACGGGACGGCAAACAAGACTTTCAATCGTGGCCAATAGCACTTTCGGGTTGATGGGCTTAGACACATAGCCATCCATGCCAGCCTGCAGGCAGCATTCGCGATCTCCTTTCATGGCGCGGGCAGTCATGGCCACGATGGGCAAATGTCGGCCGGAGGTCTCCTCCATTTCGCGAATCGCCGACGTAGCGGCAAAACCATCCATTTCCGGCATTTGCAAATCCATCAGCACCAAATCGAACCGTTGTACTTTCACGGCTTGTAATGCTTCCAATCCGTTCTCCACAGCGGTGACCGTGTGTCCCCGTTTTTCGAGAATTCCGGCGGCCACGCGTTGGTTCACGGGATTGTCTTCCGCCAGCAATATATTCCACTTCGGCGACGTGCCACCGCTCGTTATCGCGGACGCTGGCGATGAACCCGGTTTGCCCTGAGTTGCGCACGGGTCCGCTGGATGGAGTAACGAAAGAATGGTATCTAACAATTCCGATTGTTTGATCGGCTTGGTCAAGTAAGCTGCCACTCCCAAGCTTCGGCATCTTTCAGCGTCAGAATGCTGAGCTGCGGAGGACAGCATCATCAGAATCGTTTCTTTCATGCGCGGATCAGTTTTAATGTGCTCCACGAGCATGAAACCGTCCATTTCGGGCATTTGCGCGTCGAGCAGCACCAGCGCAAACGGCCGCCCGCGATCTGCCGCCTGTTCCAGCGCGGTCAACGCTTCTTGCCCGCCCGCCACCATCGTCGGCTGCATGTACCAATTTGTAAGTATCTCGGCCAAGATCCGGCGGTTGGTTTGATTGTCGTCCACCACCAAAACCGGCAAATTTCGCAGCGGATTGGTCGAGCGTGAAATATTTTGCTCTCGCTCCGGTTCCATATCCAGCCGGACAATAAAAGAAAACGTACTCCCACGACCTTCTTCGCTTGCGATCTCGATCTTGCCGTCCATCAAAGCCACCAGCTTGGACGCAATAGCCAACCCTAATCCGGTGCCCCCGTAAGTCCGGGTGGTGGAAGTGTCGGCCTGCTCGAATGCGCTAAAAATTCGGCTTTGCTTTTCCTTCGGAATACCAATTCCGGTATCCGATACTGCAAACTTCAGTTGCGCGGAATTGTCGGCTCGCGATAACACCTCGACTTGCACTACCACCTCGCCCTGTTTGGTGAACTTAATGGCGTTGCCCACCAGATTAATGAGCACCTGCCTCAAGCGACCGGAATCGCCAATGACATATTCGGGCACGTTGGGACCAATCCGACAAGCCAATTCCAAGCCCTTTTGATCCGCCCGGAATCCCAACGTCTTGCAGGTATCACTCAATAGGTCGGGCAAATGAAATCCGACGTGATCCATCTGCAACTTGCCTGCCTCAATTTTTGAGAAATCGAGAATGTCGTTGATAATGTTAAGCAAGGAATCCGCGCACGATTTAATCGTGCTCAAATATTCGAATTGCCCGTAACTCAATTGAGTATCCAACGCCAGCTCGGTCATGCCCACAATGCCATTCAGCGGCGTGCGGATTTCATGACTCATGTTGGCCAGAAACGACGCCCGCGCCTGATTGGCCATGTCGGCCCGGAGCGAAGCTTCCTTCAGCGCGACGGTCCGCTCCGCCACTTTCATCTCGAGATCTTCGGCCGATCGACGCAGCGCCTGCTCCGCCCGCTTGCTTTCGGTAATGTCGAATGCGATGCCCTGGATGAACAGGGGGCGCCCAAACTCATCGCGGACCACTCGGGCCTCGCCGTGTACCCAGACTTCGCGCCGGTCGCGCGAAATGAACCGATATTCGGAGCGGAATTGCATTCCGGCCGCGCAGGTCTTGGCGAA
>DASXPQ010000359.1:0-4073 GCA_036493575.1 Pirellulales bacterium | reverse complement strand
CGAAAAACGGATACGACGTGGCGATGACTTTTCTTATAACGCAAGCATTTCCTGAAACGGAAACCATCCGTCGAACGGCCCGGGATGTCGTCGATCGGTCTGAATTTCAAATTCGTCCAACCCACAACGGCCAGATCGTCTGGGACTTAGTATGGCAGTTCTTGCGTCCCGTTTTCCAGTTCTTTTCCCACCTGTGGGATATTTCACCCGTTCTGGCTTGGAGCGTGGTGATCGTGTTATCGATTTTATTGATCGTGATTGTCGTCCATATTGCTTACACCTTCCATCAGGCGTTTGCTCGACGCAATCGGCTAGAGGGAAACCTGCAGATGGGTTCCCGAAAGGTCGATCCGATCGTACTGGAACGACAATCCCAAGACGCAGCCATCCGACAAGATTTTATTACCGCTGTGCGATTGCTATTTCGTGCAACGCTCTTACGGATCGCCCAGCGTGAGAAGCGCGAGTTGCGGCCCGGAACCACAAATCGTGAATGCCTGCGCCGTTACAGCCAAACTGCTTTTGCCGGTCCCTTGCAGCTATTCGTCGACGTCATCGATGCCAAATGGTACGGCTACGAGGAATGCCAGGCGCAAGATTATCAAGCTTGCTGCCGGGCGCATACGGCCATTTGCGCAGCCAGCGAGGCAATTCTTGCTCACCGCGCGTAGCATTTTGATTACAGCTATTGCGATCGCTATATTGGCGCTTGTGGGATCATTGATTTCGTTCTTGCAGCCGCCCGATCAAGGTGGATTGGGAATGGATACCTATGGCACCCGGGCTCAAGGGTATCGAGCAGCTTTTGAAACGCTTCAAGAATTGAATTTTGACGTGAGTCGAGCGCTAAACCCGCCCAACGACACCGTCGATCAGACCACAACCTTGGTTCTATGGGCTCCCCAGAACGATTTGGTACAGATTGAACCGATCTATTTGCAACGGCTCCGACAATGGATTCGCAATGGAGGCCGATTAATTGTCGCTCCACAAGCCAAACGGGACAGCGAAGACCGTTTGCGAACTGCGACGCAATTCGAATTTGTCAAACAAACAACAGTATTCAAGGAAATCGGTCTGCCCGAGATTGAAACGACGGTGAGAGATCTCTCACAGGTAAGCGGTTCGAGCGGCAACAGCGATTCGGCCCATGCGTCGTTAACGAACGCACCGGCGGCACAAGATCGAGATTCCGATAGCTTTAAAGGCGAACTAGACCGATACTTGTTCCCGACTTTGTTTCCCACCCAAACCATGAAAGTTCAAACGGACGGGAAGTTGGTTGATATCTGTTCTGCTGTGTCGACTTTGGAGTTGCCCACTCGTGTCCAAGTGTTGGATTTTGATCTGTCAAAGCCAGACGGAAGGATTGTAATTCCGCTCGGCCCGCAGGCATCGATCGAGCAGCAGGATTCGAACGCGAGGCAAAGAGCGGAGGCAGATCAAAACTCGAAAAAATGGCCCGAACGCTGGCCAAATCAACCGCCTAACGCGCAGCCGCAAAAACTAGCAGTGTTGGCCGCGCAATTTAAGCTAGGCGCGGGCGATGTGATTGTGGTGAGCGATCCGGCGATTTTCGACAATCGGCTGGTTTCGCTGGCAGACAATGCGGTACTGGCTGTGGATCTAATGGGCCATCCGCGGCAGCCAATAGTGTGGGACGAGTTTTACCACGGACTGACGGTTCGGGGAAATCCGCTGTTTCTACTTACTCGCTCCTATTACGGTTTGGTGGCGGGTATGATTGTGGCACTCACCGCTTGTTGGGTCTGGCGAAAGTCGGTATTTCTTGGACCGCCACTGGCCGACTCGGAAGTCATGCGCCGGACGTTGGCGGAGTACGTTGAAGCGATGGCAAGCTTCTTTAAACGCGGTTCAGAGAGCCTGTCGTTCATGTTGGAAGAATTGCGGCGCGGAGTGTTATGGTCGTTGCGGCGCAAATTTGGGTCGCCAAAAGAGTATGAAATCGCGGAAGACGTTGCTGCCGCAGTCGCTTGTCGCGATCCAGAGAAGGCTCGAAAACTGCTTAACGCCGTCGCTCAGGCCGATTTATTGTTGTCTTCCAGCTCGCGCGCCAAACAGCGCGACATCCTCGAAGCAGCGAAGGATATTCTTGATTGTCTCTAGAACTACTCTACCAACGGCTCCGGACAGAAATTTCCAAGGTGATTTATGGGCAGGACCAATTGATCGATTTTGCCCTGGCCGGTTTGTTTAGCAGCGGCCACGTGCTGCTGGAAGGACCGCCCGGCACTGCCAAAACTCTATTGGTGCGCACCATTGCCGCGGCGTTGGCCATGGACTATCGCCGTGTGCAAATGACCCCCGACTTAATGCCCAATGACATCACCGGTTCAGCCATCTATCGCGAAGACCAGCACAACTTCGAATTTAGGCCCGGCCCCATTTTCACCAATTTTTTATTGGCCGACGAAGTGAACCGGGCCAGCGCTCGCACGCAGTCGGCCATGTTGGAAGCGATGCAGGAACTTAGCGTTACCTACGATGGCGTTTCGCATCCCTTGCCAAAGCCGTTCATCACCTTCGCAACAGAAAATCCGATCGAACAAGAAGGAACCTATCCGTTACCTCTGGCGCAATTAGATCGGTTCATGTTTAAAGTATTAGTCAACCATCCACCGGAAAAAGATGAACAGCGTGTGCTACGGGAACATCATGCCACCGGTGGTCAATCGAATCCGGCCGCAATGGGTGTAACCGCGGTTGTGCGGCCTCAGGAGATTCTTGACGCTCGCGAAGTCATTCGCCAAACATTTGTTCGCGAGGAAATTATTGGCTATGTCCAACGCTTGCTTCATGCGACGCGTAATGACGATTCGATTTCGGTCGGCGCCAGTCCTCGGGCAGGCCTGATGGTACTGATGGCCGCCAAAAGTTTGGCCCGCTTTACCGGCCGTGAATTTGTGACGCCCGATGACGTGAAAACATCGTTCGTACCTGCTATGCGACATCGACTGGTGTTGAGTCCGGCCGCCGAATTAGAGGGAACCGAAGTCGACGACATCCTGGGTGGGATATTGGAGGCGATCGAGGTTCCCAGATGAGAATTCGACCTGGCCAGCGATCGCTTCAGCTGCTAGTTGCGCTGACTCTTTGGTCGCTGCTAAGTTTTTCCTGGCCGATCTTGAGCTGGCTTATTCCGATCGTGCTGACGGGGGTGTTCGCTGCGGCAGTTCGTGAGTTTTTTGTTCTTTCGGACAGCCTGCGACAATTCAAAGTGACGCGGACGTTGCCATCACCCGTACCCCGCGATCAACCTTTTGCCGTCTCGCTGATAATCGAGAATAATTCTCCATCTTCGTGGTCGGCGGAAATTCGTGATGTGTTTCCCTCAGTTGCGGCGCCGAGAACGTGGCTTACAACGGCCATGCTGCACGCCGGCCGAGCGACAACCGTTTCGGCATCGGTCCGTATTCCTGTTCGAGGTTGTTTCACATTCGGTCCCATGTGGATCCGTCTTCATGGACGTTGGGGACTATTGGAAGCCCAAACAACCTACGGCACGCCTCAGGTTTTGCAAGTTTATCCCGAGAGCATGCGTTCGGAAGAAGAATTGGCGAAGGATGCCGCCGACGAGTTACGGCTGCTCGATCAGTTGCGCTACAGTCGGCATCGCGGCGTGGGTACGGAGTTTGAATCGCTAGAGGAGTTTCGATTTGGCGATGACCCGCGCCGTATCGATTGGCGCACTTCAGCCCGTTGTGGGCGGCACATTGTCCGACGTTATCAAATCGAACGTCATCGCGATGTGATCGTGTTGGTCGACTGCGGTCGGCTTATGGGCTCGGATGCCAAGCAGGGCACCAAGCTTGATTGCGCCGTGGATGCCGCCCTGCGATTGCTGCGGTTGGCTTTGCGCGGCGGCGATCGCTGCGGCCTGGGCGTTTTTGACGATCAGGTGTTGGGTTATTTGCGGCCGGCCGGCGGTCAGCGGGCGCTGGCTACTTTTTTAGCAAGTTTGTACGACGTGCAGTCACGGTGGCGCGAGTCCGATTTCGGCAACATGTTCGCTACATTGCAATCGCGGCAAACCAAGCGGGCTTTAGTCGTCA
>DASXPQ010000358.1:0-4872 GCA_036493575.1 Pirellulales bacterium | reverse complement strand
ATTTCCTTGGATTGCAGTCAAATTTCCATAGCAGTTTCGGCTCTCCGCCCGCGGTGCGCGGGTCGAAACTGTAGACCCAACCGTCGCCGCAACCCAAAATGGCTTGGGGCTGGCCATCGATGACCGCATAGGCGGGCGATGACCATTGACCGTGCAGCACGTTAGGTCCGGGTGAATTGTCGGTCCACAAAACCTGGCCGGTGCTTTTATCCACGGCAATAAACGTGGGGGCATAGGGAGCGGGCAAGTTGATGTGCGCTTCGTCCACACCGTTGCTGGTATTCACGAACAGCACGTCGCCGGCGGCGATGACCGAACAGTTCGACATGTTATGTTGTTGCACTCCAAGCTGCTTCATCATGTCCAGCACCCAAATTACGTCGGGTTCTTTATCCGCCTCCCACTCGGCTTTGGGATTTTTCTTCAACGCCATTTCTTTTTCATTGGTGACCGGTCCGATGTTCTTGCCGCCGCGCAAGCCATCGGTGCTTAAGCAGCGCAGCTCGCCGCGATTAGAGACGTACCACAATCGACTGTCTTGCACCAACGGTGCGCTGCAAACGCCTTCGTCGGGCCAATCGTTCACGCGGCCGGTTGGTAATTTTTCGTTGCTGTCTTGCCAGAGAAAGTCGCCTGTTTTTTCGTCGAAGCAAAGCAGCACGCCCAAATCGACGTCGGCCGGATAGCGCTTTAGATACGCATGGCCGTTATTGGTACCCACATATATGTGCCCGTTGGCGACCACTGGGTTGCCATAACTTTTAAAGCCTAGAGGCGCCACCCATTTGATATTTTGAGCGCCTTTGTTTTTCCAGGCGCCAGTGTCGGCGTCGAATTCGCCGGGAGTCCACTGGGCGGGAATGTTCTTGGCTTCCGGAGTGTTATTGCGAATCGACGAGCCACCCCACATGCTCCAATCGTTGGGACCTACTCCCACAACTTCCGCCGCGTACTGCGTGTAGCCTTCAACGCCCGCCAGCTCGCCTTTGGCCTGTTCAGCTTGCTTCCCAAGATTAAGCGTGCCGCCCGCGCCGCCGCTGGAACCTACAGCCGACGAAGCCGCCACGGCATTGACCGGTGCAGCGGCACTTCCTGCCGCCGATTGGTCAGCAGCTCGAGCAACAATTACCGTCACAAAATATGCCAAAGCCGACAATGCCGCGACAGATGCCACGGGCAAACGATATCGAATAATCTTCACTTGATGTTCCTCACTCCCTGTAAATTACTTTGCATCTTTCGCACTGGTCTTGTCCGATGAATGGTTCGCCACCACGCTTACGTTGTCGATATAAATTTCCGAGATGGTCGATTGACCGAACAAGCCCGGACTGCCCTGCAAGTTCGGCATATCGTCAACCGCTTCAATGGTCCACTTTTCAGGCTCGGCCTCACCGCGCGGCCAAACTTTTCCTTTCAACACCGCCTTGCCATCTTGCGTGCCGGCGGAAAATTTCATCGTGTACCATTTCTCGCCATCCCAGTGAAACGGAATCGTTTTGGAAAATCTTCGGGCCACTTGCGGCGGCCATGACCGGATTTGCAATTGCTGACTGTTACCCATCATGTCCAGCGTGTAGCGCTGGGCGATCAAACCCATATCGGGCAGTCCTAATACGCCTTCCGATGCGCTGCTGGGATTGACCTCCGCCGCCTTGGGTGCCGAATCTGACTTCGCAGCGGGATCCGCCACAGAAGTTAAGGCCATGCCGCCCCCCTGCGGCTTGTGCTGCCCGCGCAGATCGGCCTGAACGGTGTAGTCGTGCATGTCGTCGGGCCCCATCCAGCATTGGCTGCGCGTTCCCTTGGGAATGGTGGTGATTTTCACCATCACCTTGTCCCCGTCTTTCTCAATGACCTTGTGCCTGTAGCGGGCACCGATCCAAGTCAGCGGTGCTTCGCCCGAGGGCGGCGCATTCGCATTGTTCGGATCGGGGTTCAACGTAATGTCGTTGAAGTCGAACTTCCACGGCAACGGCGGAACTACACGCAAACGAGTATGACCAGAAATTTCTCCCAAAGTTGCGGTGATGGTCGTCGCTGTATGTGCGGTGCCTGTCGGCGCGGTGTAATTGCCACTGGCATCAATTTCGCCTGGACCTTTTAGTTCCCATTTCGGCGATTGAGCATTTACCGAGCTAACCGCCGGCAATTCCTGGCCGCGTTCATTAAACAGATGGATATGAAATTGTTGTTTTTGTCCGGGTTTGAGTAACAGCTCGCCGGGAGTGACTTGGATTAAGGCCGGCTTGTCATCCGCAGAAACCGATGTTTCTTTGGGCATTGCCGGAGGCGAACCGCTAACCGCGGGCTTGGCGTCTTTACTTCCCAAACAATACAGCGCGGCGCCCGTTGGCAAATAAAGCTTGCCGTGCGAAACCGCCAGCGAACCGGTAACTTCGTCCTGATCGGGTAATCGCATTTTCGACAAAAACTTGACGCCGTTGTCGGTCGGCTGCATCACATGCCAGGCGGTGGTTGAACAGAGATAAAGTTTTCCATCAGCATAGAGCGGCGTCGACCGCACAATGGTGCCGATCAATTTCACCGGCTTGCCGCCAATTAGCCTGCCGCTTTCGGCATCGGCGATGTACAAATTGCCGGAATCATCAGCGCTATACACACGGCCACCGGCAACCACGGGAGATGATTTGCTGGCTAGGTCTTTTAGAACGTGCCAAACTTCGTTCGTTTTTGTGATGTCGCCTTTGCCGGCGGCGCGAAAGCAGGTGAGGCAGCCTGCTGTCATGTTGTCCAAATTCTCTTCGCCTTGCGCCATGTAGACGCGGTTCCCAACGACGGTGGGCGACAAGTTGAGCCCGCGACGCGACATACGAAAATTCCAAATCGCTTTACCAGTTCGCGGTTGAATACCCCAGACACAGCCGTCGGCCGAGCCGATGACCATCACCGCTTGACCATCTAGCACCGTATAAAACGGCATGCTGTAGACCGTATCTTCCGGCTTGGGCGTGGTGTTAATGAACCAGCGAACTTCGCCCGTGTTTTTATCCATTGCCAAGAGACGATGAGCGGGAACTGCGGTGTCGCCCCAACCGACCATGACATGGTTGGCGATGACCAAATCTTCAAAAATTGACGGCGTTGGCGTACGACCGCCGTACGGGCTAATCATGCCGAACTCTTCAGCCAGCGAACGCGACCAAACGGTTTTCCCCGTCTCGCCGTCGATGCAACAGAAATAGCCGTTGACGCCCTGCGCGTAAATGCGGCCAGTTTCCGGATCTGCAGAGACACTACACCAGCCGACCCGTTCCGCCGGCACGTCGGACAGAAATACATTCCAGCGGTTTTCCCACAGAATTTTGCCCGTGTTGGCGTCCAGGCAGATGACTTCCTCTTGTTCCTGCTTGGTGTCGGGCTTGTAGCGTACTTGGGTGTAGACTTTGCCGTTCAATACAATAGGAGAGGAAATTCCCGCGGCCTCGGGACACTTCCACAGCACATTTTCGCCGGTTTCGGGATTCCACTTATCAATCAATCCCGTTTCTAATGAAACTCGGTTTTGCTGCGGCCCACGCCAATTCGGCCAATCCATGGGGTCGGCAGCTGTCACAAAGTTTGGCCGGGCAATGCACAGCCCTTCGATTAACAGTGTGACGAATATCCAAGCGTGCCGACGGCGAAATCGCATGTTGGGCTCCAGGCGAGGTCCGGTTATCCGGATTAGGAAAGGTAGGATAACTTTAGGATACGACAACGCATGCAGTAGAACAAGTTGGCAAAGATCATCTGTTTCCTGCACTACTCCGCGGCCTGAATTAGTGTGGCGTTTAATCGAGCGATTCTTGTGGTTTGAATTCTGCGGCCGGTAGTGAGACACCAACGACTCCAACCCTCACGATACCACACACGTTGTCAATCTTTCAGTCCGTATCGCGGGTGACGAGTTAATCCGGGCAAGACTTGCCGTACGGAGAAAGTCTGCGACTTGTTCAAGCGCCAGATAAGCGGCAAGAGCCCTACAGTTTCTGTGGGCGACAAGGTTTGCCCAACGGTAGCTCTAAACCATTTGCATAAAAATACTTCGGGCTGCTCAAGGGGGTGCTTGCGAGCGACCGATACGACAGTTGTCCCTAAAAGAAATCGCGTGCTTTTGCGGCACGTAAAGGGCGCGCTGGACAACCGTTTCGGTTTTTCGGGCCAAGGAATGGCTCGGCGGTCCCGGCGCAATACACCGTGTGGATCGCAGGTTTCGACCCCACCTACCTCGGCAACACGCTTCCGGTCCCAACCGTTTTTGGCACGCCGCTTTGTGCGGACCCGCCTGCCTGGTCGGACAAGCGTTAGCTATGGCTTTAGGTTATCACGGCGCTGTTTCGCATCTGAGCGAGGCTGCGCTGAAGGGATGCGCGCAAAACCTGCGGTTCAACTCGCAAAGGAGACGTTGCTCGATGAAACTGAAACTGGTTTTTGGAGCGCTCATGTTATGCATGAGCTTGGCCGGCCGGAGCTATGGGTTCGAGTTACTCGACCGCATGCTCGGGTTAGGCGACTCTGGCAGCGATTGCTGCTGTCAGCCACAGTGCTGCGAGAAAACCTGTTGTGCCGCAGAGCACGCTTGTGGTTGTGAAAAGTCCTGCGGTTGCGTACAGTCTTGTGGCTGTGAAAAGTCCTGCGGTTGTGAAAAGTCTTGCGGTTGCAGCGCCTGCAATAGCTGCGGCTGTGAAAAGTCCTGCGGTTGCGAAAAGTCTTGCGGCTGCAGCGCCAGCAATAGCTGTGGTTGTGAGAAGTCTTGCGGTTGCGAAAAGAGCTGTGGCTGCGAAAAGAGCTGCGGTTGCGAAAACTCTTGCGGCTGCAACAGCTGCTGCAACAAGTGCGGTCACTGCAACTTCTGCAGCATGTTAGACA
>DASXPQ010000357.1:0-2054 GCA_036493575.1 Pirellulales bacterium | reverse complement strand
AATTCGGCGCAAGCGCATCTAGCAGCACAATCTTGGGCGAGCTGGGAAAATGTTTGGCAATCAATTCCGCAGTCTGCCGGCACCGTACTAGCGGACTGGATGCAATCACCTCCGGCGCAAAACGAATGTCGCTCAATCGTTTCAATAACTTGCCAAATCGCTTCACTCCTTCCTCAGTCAATGGGCGTTCCGAATCGTCTGGCCAACGCGTCTCATCGCGCTCTTCAGCCACAGCGTGTCGCACAATATACAACAGCATAAAGTTCGCCCATAAAGCCGCGACCTGTGGTCGCGGTGGTCGACGACCATCGGCGGCACCAAGCTGCCACGTTTAAACTACCGGCAGCGCCACAAAATCTGATCGTCAATCGCCAGTTCGCGCTGCGCCGCCGCAATTTGTTTTTTGAATCGCCAGGAATCCACCGGGTAGCCTGCCGTCGGTTTCAGTCCCGGCACTCTCGCGCACCAAAACTCATTGAACGGCCGCATCGCCGTTTCGCGTAAATATTTTGCCGTCATCGAGGCCAGTGCCACCGGCAAAAATCGTTCGCCGCCAACGTAAAACCCAATTTCCACGCGCCGCTCGTCCGATCCGAAGCCATACGTGCTCGCTTCTCCTGATTCGTTGCGCACTTGAATCCAGTCGTCGGCAAATTGTGTTTGCAATAGCGGATGATAATAATCTCGCCCGCCGTGTTTGTCGCAAAACACCTGGACACAACCCGCGGGCACTAGTTCCAGCGCTTTACCGACTAGCCCCAAGGTGATTCGCGAGAGCGCGTCGGCCTTGTTGCTCCCCGTAACCAGCTCGTTGAATTCTTCAGCGAACACTGCACGACACAGGACGCCAATCAACCGCACTCCCAGCGCGTCCAATTTGCCTTTGAGCAAATCCACCAATTCCGACAACGCTTCGCCCTTAATCCAGAACGGCACGTCGGCGGCATAACCCAGATGCCACGGCAAGTCATTGATTCGCGGCGCGATCTCAGGGTCTAACCAATCCCACAGTTCGCACCATTGGTTCGGCAAGCGGCCTACCAATCCAAGCGCCGCTAATACACCTCGTTCGAGATGATCAAAGCCACTGCCGCTCTTATAAACCGCTTTGGAATCCGCCCACACAATTTTTGTCTTGCTGGCGCGATCCACCTTCGCGGTGATGCAGCGGCGCAAATGTTTGTACAGCGCCGCCCCGTCCAAGCCGTCGTCGATTTCCCACACGGTTGCCGATACCACCAACGGACCATAATGTGGCCCATAACCGGCTTCATCCGTACCGATCAGAAACGGCATCCCAGCGCTCCGTCGTCGAGAATGAAAAGAATACCTGCGCGACAGAGTATACACCGATCTTGTGGCCGCGCGCAGAGTCCCAGTTAGCGCGAAGCCAAAGCCTTTGCATATTGCCTTGATCTGTTTGGAAAGAAATCCGCTGGCACGGATGATTTTTCCCAGGTACACTCCGGCGATGAATTGGGAAATTGTACTAGTCTGCGGTGCGGCCCTTGTAGCCGGAGCGGTCAATTCCGTGGCCGGCGGCGGCACCCTGCTCACCTTTCCAGTGCTGATTGCGGTCCTCACCCGCAAACTCGGCGACGAAAAAATTGCGGCCGTCGTCGCCAATCAAACCAGTACCATGGCCTTGATCCCCGGCATCTTCGCCGCCGCCTGGGGTTATCGTGGCCAATTAAAACACTCGCAACACTGGCTGAAGTGGCTGCTGCCGCCGAGCTTAGTGGGCGGCTTGATCGGCGGTTTGCTCATCGTCACCTTCCCCGATCAATTCAGCGCACTCGTGCCGTGGCTCATTTTAACAGCGGCCGTTCTTTTCGTACTGCAACCACAAATCGCCCGCTGGACCGGGGTCGGTATGCCTCATGCCCAGCCTCACGGCGGCACCGTGGCAGCCATAGTGATTTTCCAGTTCTTCGTGGCGGTCTACGGCGGCTACTTCGGCGCCGGCATCGGCATTTTGATGCTCAGCCCATTAGGTCTGATGGGCCTGGCCGACATCCACGTGATGAACGGCTTGAAAAACTGCCTCGCCTTCG
>DASXPQ010000356.1:0-5778 GCA_036493575.1 Pirellulales bacterium | reverse complement strand
AGAGATTGGGGAAGCTTCGGTTTTGCAGGCGGCAGACCTATGTGAAGGATCGATCCAATCCATGTCCGACAACATCACCAAGGACGGATTTGTACAGGACACAACCCAGTCGCCCGCTGGCGAATACGTTGTCATCGCGCGGCGCTACCGCCCGCAAGCCTTCGATCAGTTAATCGGCCAGCAGCACGTGGCCCAGGGATTAGCGGCGGCGATCGCCGCCAGCCGCGTGGGCCACGCCTATTTATTCACCGGGGCGCGCGGCACTGGCAAAACATCTACCGCCCGTATCCTGGCCAAGGCGCTTAATTGCGAGCGCGGGCCTACGCCAACCCCCTGCAATGAATGCGATATTTGCCGCTCGATCACCACCGGGGATGACATGGATGTATTGGAAATCGACGGGGCCAGCAATCGTGGCATCGACGAAATCCGCCAGCTTCGACAGAACGTGAACGTTCGGCCCAGCCGTTCCCGGTTCAAAGTGTACATCATCGATGAAGTTCACATGCTCACCGAGCCGGCCTTCAATGCGCTATTGAAAACACTGGAAGAGCCGCCGGAGCACGTGAAGTTCATTTTCTGCACCACCGAGCCCGAAAAAATTCCGATTACGATTCTTTCCCGTTGCCAACGGTTTGATTTTGCTGGAATTCAAACCAAACAAATCATCGACCGGTTGCGGCAGATCGTTGAGAGTGAAGGGGTAGAGGCCGAACCCGAAGCACTGGAAATTCTTGCCCGTCGCGCTGCCGGTTCCATGCGCGATAGTCAATCGCTGCTGGAGCAATTGTTGGCGTTCGGATCGCGAAAAATTACCGTCGCCGACGTGCATAATTTATTAGGTACCGCCGATACGGATCGAATCGCGCGAATGGTCGCGCAATTGATCGAGCGCAATCCGGCGGCGGTATTGACGGAACTCGATATGGCGGTGTCCGACGGAGTCGACGTCGGACAGTTGCTGAATCAGCTTCTCGGCTACTTCCGCGACATCATGGCGACCGCTGCGGGATGCCCAGCGGAAGCACTGCTGCACGTGTCCGCCGGCGAGCAACAAGCAGTAAAAGATGCTGCCACACAATTGGGATTGCACACCACTTTGGCGGTTTTGCAAATCTTGGATCAGACCATTTCGCGGCTAAAGTACTTAATGTATCCGCGCACCGTAGCGGAGATGGCGCTAGTCCGAATTTGCAATCTGGACGACCTGGAAGCGCTCCCGCAACTGATTTCTCAATTACGAGATGGCTTGCCGCCCCAAGCGGTTGGATCAATTGGCTCCACTGAGTCGGGCCAGAAGACCATCGCTGCGCCATCTCAGGTAGCCCCGTCCACTGCCACGTCAAAAAAAAAGTTTGACCCGGAAGTAGTGATTGCTAGCTCCGCAGGTGGCGGACCCACTAATGGTGCGTATCAGGCTCAGGCGAGTGCAAACCAAAGTAACGGCCACACAGAGCCTCTGAATATGCCCAACGAAAGTGTCGGCACAGAGGCGGATGGCGCCGAGCAGGGCAATCAGAACGCAGCGGATATTGGATCCGTAAGCGTAGTAAAAGCCGAAAATCTTTCTCCTGACGCTGCGCTGGCAATTTGGCGACAAGCGGCCGAGAAACTGGGGGGATTAGCGGCTGAGAAAGCACATCAGGCGGTAGCAGTTGAGGGTGGTAATCTAGGTCAACTGGTAGTTACTTTCCCGAAAAGGTATAATTTTTGCAGGCAGTTTTGCGAGCGCCAGGAAATTGCCCACCAATTGGCCCAGGTCATTGAGAAGTTAACTGGTGCGTCGCACCGATTGGAATTCCGGTTGGCCGAAGACGAGCCAAGTCCGACAGCCGTTCCCGAGAGAGTAACGACGATCCGCCAGCGAATGTATGAAGCATGTCAGCGGCCCTTTGTTCGGCAGGCAATCCAGTTGTTCGACGCGACTCCGCAACGCCTGGAGGAATCCAAAACCTGATTCGTGCCCAAATCCACCAGTTATTGGGCCTAAGAATCGTAGCAACGATATCGATCTTCAAAATAAGCATGTTTAAAAACCTTTCCAACTTAGCGTCGCTTATTAAACAGGCGCAACAGGTCGGCAGCCGCATGCAGGCGATGAACGACGAGTTGAAAACACGTCGGGCGACGGGTAAGGCTGGCGGTGGAATGGTTGAAGCCGAAGTGGACGGCCTGGGGCAAGTATTACGGATCGCTATCGATCCGTCGTTAGTGGAACGAAAAGATCGTGAATTAATCGAAGATTTGGTTCCCGCCGCCGTCAATGCGGCCATTGCCAAATCGAAGGAATTGCATGCGGAAGTGCTGCGCGGCCTGACGGACGGAATGGATTTTCCAGGATTAAAGGAAGCGCTTGGCGCAGCTGGCGTTGATGCATCCAGCGGTGATTTGGAACCCTCGTCGTAAAGGCGGATTGTAAGAAAACTGACAGTCGAAGTTCGAACTTTGATTACCCAGTCCGTTACAAAACTGATTGACCAGTTGGCCAAACTGCCGGGCATTGGTCGAAAAAGCGCAGAGCGAATTACCTACCATTTATTGCGAGTTTCCAAGACTGAAGCGCTCGGCCTGGCGGAAGCCATTCGCGATGTTAAGGAAAATGTTCGCTACTGTAAAACCTGTTTCAATTTATCGGAAACCGACGAGTGCGAAATCTGCCGAGATCCAAAGCGCGACCGCGGCTTGCTATGCGTCGTGGAACAGCCCCGAGATGTCATCGCTTTAGAACAGCCGGGCACTTACAAAGGTTTGTACCATGTGCTGCTCGGCCGGATCGCACCGCTGGACGGAATTGGACCGGAACAGCTCACCATTGAGGCGCTGGTAAACCGGGTGAGAAGCGGCGAGTTTAGGGAAGTCATTATGGCGACCAATCCGACCCTGGAGGGGGATGGAACGGCCTTGTTTATTACGCAGCAATTGGCGGAATTTCCTGGAGAAATTACACGGCTCGCCAGGGGCATTACCACCGGCAGTGTCCTGGAATTTGCCAACAAAGAAATTTTAGCGGATGCCCTGTCTGGAAGGCAGAAGTTCTAGCTAAACGTGGTAGAGTTATATGTGCGAGCGCCTAGGCCCGCCGGTCTAGGTGCTTTGGTAAAAACGATTTAGAAGTTCGCCGGTCACTCGGCACTTAGACACCTCGATACTTAAGTTCAATCATGCGACTTTCCTTCGGACAAGAAATGCGGATGGTCCAGAAGCAAATTCTGGCGCCGCGCATGATTCAGTCGATGGAAATCCTGCAACTGCCGATTCTGGCGCTGCAAGAACGCATTGATCAGGAAATGCAGGAGAACGAGGCCCTGGAGCTACAGGAACTCGACCCCGATCTGCCCGAGGAACAGGAAGAACAAGTTAACCCCGATGCGCCGACCGTTGAAGAGCGCGAACTGGTCGTCGATGAAAAAAAGAACAACGAGGACGACTTCGAGCGCCTCTTGCAGCTGGACGAGGAGTGGCCCGACCACTTCGAGGAACGCAGCCGCCCTTCCGCCACGCGAATGGAAGAGGAAGGGGAGCGCAAGCATGACGCTATGGCCAATGCGGTCGATCGGCCGGAGTCGCTCAACGATTACCTGCATCATCAATTAAGCTGGTTTGAAATCGATCCAGCGGTCCGCCAATTGTGCGACCGGATCATTTACAACCTCGACGCCAATGGCTACCTGCAGGGCCGCCTTGAAGACTTTTTAGAACCGACGGCTCCGCCCGCTCAGCTTGAATTAGCCCGGCAAGCATTAGCCATCGTACAAAAGCTTGACCCACCTGGCGTCGGCGCACGCGATCTCAAGGAATGCCTGCTTCTGCAACTAATTCCAGGCATGGATTGCTACGAGCAACTGAAAACGCTCATTTCCAACCACCTAGAAGATTTAGAACATAATCGGTTGCCGCAAATCGAACGCAAGACCGGCTATTCGCTCGAACTCATCAAGGAATCGCTGGAGCATTTGCGGCATCTTAATCCCAAGCCTGGGGCCGCTTTCAGCTCAACCTACGTGCAGCCCGTCGAGCCGGACGTGTTTGTTGAGCTGGGAGAAAATGGCCGCTACAAGATCCGTTTGGAAGATGGCCGCACGCCCAATTTGTTTATCAGTCCGTATTATCGCAAACTGCTCTTGAGCAGCGACACGGATGATAAAACCCGGGAATACATCAAGCGAAAAATCAACGCCGCCCAGTGGCTAATTGAATCGATCGAGCAGCGACGCAACACGCTCACCCGCGTGTCCCAAGCGATTGTCGATCACCAAATCGAATTTCTGAATAAAGGCCCCGAGGCAATCGAACCGCTCAAAATGCAGCAAATCGCTGATAAGGTCGGCGTGCACGTAACCACCGTCAGCCGCGCCGTGGACGACAAGTGGATTCAAACCCCCCGCGGCATTTTCCCGCTCAAACGCTTCTTTGTCGGCGGCACCGTTAGTGCCGCGGGCGAAGAGGTGGCCTGGGATACAGTGCGAATGAAGTTGCAAGAAATTATCGATAAGGAAGATAAAGCCAATCCGCTTTCTGACGATGATTTGGTCACTGAATTAGGCAAACACGGCCTCACGGTGGCCCGCCGCACGGTGACGAAGTATCGCAAAGCCATGAGCATCCCCAGTTCCCGTCAGCGGCGCGATTGGACGGCGATCGCCAGAGAAGTGCCAGTACAAAACGACACGCCATTGGCAGAAACGAATAATACGGCGGTGCCTCCGGCGGAAGTGACCAATGTCCAATCGCCAAGCGGTTCGCCTTCGAATAACTCTCAATCAATACCTACGAATGGTCAAATCGCTGAAACCAACCAGCCGCGGCCGCACGAAGGAAATGCGCAATTTCCCACCGTGTAATCAGCATCGGTTGTTGGCCATTCTCTTTCCATGTAATTTTTGCATCGTGTCGGCGACACAGCCGTCGGTGCATTTGATCCGATAGAGAGTCTAGATGCGTTGCCCTTATTGCCGAGTAGACAACGACAAGGTCATCGATTCCCGCACCGGGCAGGATGGGTTTGCCCTTCGCCGCCGCCGAGAATGCGTGCATTGCGGCAGACGCTTTACCACTTATGAGCGCGTGGAAGAACCAGTATTGAACGTGGTGAAAAAAGACGGCATCCGGGATCCATTCGATCGAGAGAAAATCAAATCGGGCTTGCTCAAAGCCTGTTGGAAGCGGCCCGTCAGCGACGAGCAAATCGAAGCGATTGTCGCTGCGGTGGAAAATGACGCTTACACGAATTTTGAAACCGAAGTTGCAAGCCACTACTTGGGCAACTTGGTCATGCAGCAGCTGCGCGATTTGGATCAAGTGGCGTATGTGCGGTTTGCCAGCGTCTATCGCGAATTCAAAGACCTGCGCGATTTTGTGCAGGAACTGAAACCGATTCTGGCGGAAGCGAAAAGAGCTCCCAAGTAACGGCGTGCTAAACGGATGATCGCCGCCAGTGTCCGCTGCGACCGCCGGTCTTTTCCTCCAATTGTATTTGTCCGATCACAATACCCCGATCGGCACTTTTACACATGTCGTAGATCGTTAGCGCTGCCACGCTAACGACGGTTAACGCTTCCATCTCCACGCCAGTTTTGGCCGTGCAAGATACTGTGGCATCAATGCGAATAACGGCGGCGCTCGTGCCTCCCGCCTCATCTGGCGGAAACGAAAAATCGACGCACACGCTGTCCAGCGACAATGAATGGCACAGCGGAATCAAATCCGCCGTACGCTTGGCCGCCATGATCCCCGCCAGCCGCGCAACTTCGAACACGTCGCCTTTGGCAAGTTTTTGAT
>DASXPQ010000355.1:0-4056 GCA_036493575.1 Pirellulales bacterium | reverse complement strand
ATTTCGCTTTGCACCAGTGCTATGGCATCGCCAGTGTGCGCGACTTGGATCGTCAATGGCGACGACAAGTGAATTTGGCAGGGGCCGCAAAATCGAGTTCTAGCGAGACAATCCTAGCCGCCAAGTAGCGGCTTTGGGCGTGCCCGCAGTCAGCGATTTGCCAGGATTACGTGCTTCGGACCGTTTATAACGCCGAATTAATGTGTAAAACTTTAGCCAAACTCATGAAATCAAAGGTTTTATGCCGACAGGCATAATAGTCGGAGATCAGGTCATCGTAGTTGATTTTGACATCTGAACAAGTGGTCCGTAGAATTCGTGCGCTTCGGTGTGCTTCTAATTGGTGCAAAAATGATTGGCAAATTTATCAATCGCGCAGTTCGCCGTCGCTGTCAGGCGACGATGATTTGGGCGATGATGCCAATCGCTTTAATAAGTGGTCGCTCTGTTTCTGGTTGCATGAGCCCAACCGGGCACTTCGAGCCTGGTTGCAATTGCCAAGCGATGCAAACGGGAGCAACGGGCGCCGCACTGGTCACAGACACGACAACTTGTCGCTGCCATTGTCCGTGCTGCCAGGGAAAGTCTTGTTGCTGCTGTAACAGTAATTCGTGTTGTTGTGCATCGATGGCCAAAAATGCACACCAATCCAATGGAAGCGGTTGGCAAGACGGAAACCATTGCCGACCATTTTCGACCTATGTTACAACTCCGGTCGTCAAGACCTCTGCTCATAGTGGTGACTTCGATCGGTCGTCGACATTGGCTGTCCTGGCACTCGACACGCCGACGTCTTCTGTAACTACGGCGGTCGCTCAACCTGCCGAATTGAATACTGGTCCTCCACCTGGCAATCTCGTTGTTGCTCTGCATCGTTTTCTGATTTGATTCTATCGCGCGGCATTTCTCTTTGCCGCGCTGGCATGACACCTTCGTGCCGTTTGAGGCTGCGCTTTTGGTTCGCGTAGCTGATCTCAGGTGCGCTAGGCGTCTCTCGATCCAGGATGCGGTTATCCGTTTCCTGTGTGTGTTGTCCTGCCCAAATCCAACTCGGAGAAATTCCGAGTGCGGACTTGGATTTCGAGTGTGCGTTTTCGGCTGATCCTACGTGGTCAGCATTCGTTGGTTTCTTTTGAAAGGCGATGGAACATGAACACGCGCTACAGTATGGGTTTAATCGCGGCAGTGGTGACAGGACTGTCCGTCGTGGGAATCGGCAGTGCAATGGCACAAAGCTACCTCGACGGTAGCGCCAAGGCACGTGGCGACTATGGACAAACGTCGCACAGCCAAACGAGTCCAATGTATCGGTACTCGACGCCGACTCAGCGAACCTTCTCGTATGAGCCGGCACCGAGTACAGCCCAGCCGGCGCAACCTGCGGGCGGTTGCGGTAGTGGCACTGCGAGCAGCGGAACATCTGCTGCGAACAATCCGCCCGCCGCTCCCCAAGGCGGTGTCGCTCAGCGCGGCACCCAGACGAATCGGTCCTACTCTTACGAGCCGGGAACATCGAGCGGCACGATGCGAAGTAGCCGGTCAAATGCGGCACCATTGTGGGCGCTGCCGAAGAGTGATTCGCGTAAGTTCGGTGGTCAATAATAGAACGATTCAGTTGTGTCCCGGTCGGGTGATATGCCCGACCGGGAATTGGATAAGTGAGTGTTTCGTCCCTTTGGTTTCCTATTGAAGGAGTTTTGCATGTTTAAGTTACTCTCAATTGTCCTGGCATCGGCTTCCATCGGTGTTGCATCCGCCGCACCTGCCAACGCCTGTGGCTGTTGTTCGTCGTCCGCGTCGTCGTGCTGTGCTTCGACCGCCGCCTCCTGCTGTGCAACATCGTCCGCTCCATCGTGCTGTACGACGACTGCCCCCGCAGCCGGAGACAACATGCAAGCAATGCCAGGCATGTCACAGGCTCAGCCCGCACCGAATACGGCTCGGACCTATTCCTATGAGCCGTCTATGCGGTCGTACTCGGCCCCCGCCGCTCGGGCGCAGACGCCGCTGTACTTGGTGCCTAAAGGCCAGCGCTAGTTGGATTGTTTAATCCATGAAGAGGAAGTTAAGTTTCGTGGTCCGGGTGGTCCTGGCCCGGCAAACGCTGGGCCAGGACCTTCCTACCGAAAATCTGTAGTTGAATCACCCATTACCGTTCCATTTCGCCAAAAATGAGGTTTTCCATGAAAGCGTTTCTCAGTATCAGTTCGATTGCATTAATGATGGCCCTAATCGGTGTGATCAGCATGGCTCAGCCAGCGTCGGGGCAACAAGGGATGCAGAACATGCCAGGAATGAAGATGAGCCAAGCCGATCCCAAGGAGGCAGCCATCCAAGCGAATCTGGCCAAGCTAGCGCCGGAGGATCGCAAAGCGGCCGAAGCGCAGAAATTCTGCGCGATTCAGACCAAGAATCGACTGGGGTCGATGGGAACTCCGGTCAAGATCACGATCAAGGGTAAGCCAGTGTTCCTGTGCTGCAATATGTGTGTCTCCAAGGCGCAAGCCAGTCCCGACAAGACCTTGGCAACCGTCGCGGATTTGAAACAAGAGACGACGATTGAAACGAATTTGGCTTCGTTGAAGCCCGACGAGCGAAAACTCGTGGATGCACAAAAGTTCTGCGCGGTTGAAACCAAAAATCGCCTTGGTTCGATGGGAGCGCCAGTGAAGGTCACCATCAAAGATCAAACCGTGTGGCTGTGCTGCAAGGACTGTGTCGATAAGGCCCAAGCCGACCCGGACAAAACGCTGGCATCCGTCGCGAGTTTGATTAAGGCGAATAAAAAATAGGACCAATGTGAAATGCAACGACGCCGAGAAAATCGGCGGAACATCAACCGTGAATGGGTAATTCAGTGGGCAGCCGTGCCGGGCTGGCGGGTTAGCGCCATTTTAGGCTGGCTTGTGTGCGGCTGCCCTTGAATTCTCCGGTGGCTCAGACAATCAGTTTTAGAGCGTTCAATTTAAGAGCGAGTATTGCGATGTACCAAGACGAAAACGGTCATTTCGGCGATCCGACAAACGATCAAACTCCACGCTTCGATGATGAAGGCGGTCTACGCGCACCATCCCACCTCAAAGGCTGGCGGAAGGCATGGTGGTGGTTTGATTTCATCATCCTCGTGAAGCTTGCGCGATTGCGGTTCATCGCGATTCTCGTCGTAATCGGGGTCATCATCACGCAGTGGGATACGCTGGCAGCCTATTACGACAGATGGACGCGCCCAGAGGGAGCTGAGGATGTCGCTGGAAGTGCCTCCGACATTGAATACTTCTGCCCGATGCACCCGTCAATTATCCGGGACAACAACAAAGAGGTCTGCCCAATCTGCTTTATGCCCCTGACGAAGCGCAAAAAGGGCTCAGCGACGGAAGAGGCACTGCCGGCGGGCATTGTCAATCGTGTACAACTTTCGCCGTATCGAGTGGTTCTGGCTGGTGTGCAAACTTGGCCGGTTCAGTACGTTCCGTTGGTGAAAGATATCAAAGCTGTCGGCTACATCGAATTCAATGAGCGCGGACAAAAGACGGTCGCTGCTCGCAGCGCGGGTCGAATCGACAAGTTGTTTGCTAGTGAAACAGGGCAGATGGTCAAAGCTGGCGACGACCTGGCCTTGATTTATAGCCCTGATCTAACAGTCACCATTCAAAATTTGATCGACGCCAAACGCGGTGGCGACAAGGCTATGCTTGAGAATGTTCGGGTGCGCCTTAGACGACTGGGGATTGAAGACCAACAGATCGACGAGTATTTGGCGGCAGGCAAACCAGAGACAGAAGTGCGAATTCGTTCGCCGCTGAGCGGTCACGTCATCAACAAGTACGTCAAAGAAGGTCAGTACGTGCAGGAAGGGATGCCGCTGTACGACGTGGCCGATCTTTCGACCGTTTGGATTCAAGCGCAAATCTACGAAGAGGATTTATCACTGCTTCCTGCTGGTTATGAACATGGTCCTAAAGACCCTAACTCGCCGGGGCTAGAAGTCACCGCGACAACACGGTCGTTTCCGAATGAACCGTTCCACGGCAAATTGTCGTTTATCTATCCGCACGT
>DASXPQ010000354.1:0-3004 GCA_036493575.1 Pirellulales bacterium | reverse complement strand
GAGTTCAAATCGCGGATTGATTTTCAGCAGCCGGCGCTTAACGTCTTCCAGCATCGGACGACGCGCGGAATCGAATAGCACGAAATACGTTTAGCGCCATTTGTAGCCTTGATTTTCAAAAGTCGACATCATTCGAACTTCTTACAAGAAACGCCCCGCACATTGATCAAGATGTTAATCGATCCGTCTGACGAACGGCTGAATAGCTTACGAACGTTGTATTACCGAGGTTCTTCCTCCCAGTATTGCCGAGGTTCTTCCTCCAAATATTACTGAGGTTCTTCCTCCCAATCGTCCCCTTCTTCGCCGACACTGCCTTGCCAGGTCTCTAAGGCGTTTAAAACGGCGTCGCGCTCCTCGCGCTTGGCCCACACCGACTCTCCCTGTTCCAGCCGGATTTCGTAGTTGCCCTCTTGGGTGCAATCTTCCTGACCACAAAAGTGTGGAACCGCCGCAATCCACACAATTCGATACAACGGGATGTGTTTGTCGTCAACGATGCAAAAGATTGACATAAACTCGTTTATTCTCTCGGCTTGTTTATACGCTTCGTTCAGCCGCTTGCCAATTCCGCCGCTCGATGGGCTGCCGCTTCGACGGCGGAAATCAGTGCTCCCCGCACGCCATGATTTTCCAGCACGTGCAGGCCGGCAATCGTGGTGCCGCCCGGGCTGGCCACGCGATCTTTCAGCACGCCCGGATGGTCGCCCGTGGTCAGCACCATTTCGGCGGCGCCTTTCACGGTTTGTGCCGCCAGGCGCAGGGCCACTTCGCGCGTCAGGCCCAATCGTACGCCGCCATCAGCCAAAGCTTCAATCATCAAATACACGAATGCCGGACCGGAACCAGACAGACCGGTTACAGCGTCAAGTAGTTTTTCTTCAACCGGAAAGGCTATTCCCACCGAGCCGAGCAACTTGCTCATCAAATCGGCATCGGCTGCCGTGGCCTCGGGTCCCAAACAGTAGGCGCTGGCGCTTTGACCAACCAGGCACGGGGTGTTCGGCATGACTCGCACCAGCCGGCAGGAACCAAGCCAATCGGCCAGCGAATGCAGGCGGATGCCCGTCGCAATGGAGATCAACAATTTATCGTTTCCCAGCTTGCCGCGCAATTCACTCAACGCGGCTTTGGCTTGCTGCGGTTTGACCGCCAATACCAGAACGTCGCTGCGCTTGGCCACCACGGTGTTGTCGCCAACGATGTTCGATCCCGGCAGCAGCCGTTGAAATTCGGACGCAGCCATCGGCACCGGATCGGCCGCGACAATTTGACTTTCTGCTAGCAAGCCAGCGCGGACAAAGCCCTGAGCCAACGCCCGTGCCATTTGGCCCGCCCCAATAAAGCCAATCGTTTGCTTCAACATATTTTGCAGAATCCGCTGTCCAACAAACTTCTCTTACAACAGACGTTAAAGGTTCCCCGTCGTATCTGAATAGGTTGGACTTCTGTATGCCTAATCGCCCCGCTAACGATGCTAGCGTCGTTTCTGCAATGCTACGTTACGCCCGCGAAACCGACAACCGGAAGGTAATTCAGATATCCGATTGATCTGGACGAAAAGACCGGGTTTTGCGACAGTTTGCGACCTTTTCAGCCAGCGGGTTCAGGGCCCACACAATGGGCTGGGCTACCGTGTGTCCGTTTCCTTTCCCACCAACTCGCTGTTCAAAAGTACTTTTCCAGCAGTGGATCGATGCCCAGCACCGGATCGATACGTGGTTGCGCGCGGCTGATTCGCGCTACCTACAGGACTTGATCGCCATAGGGTTGAATTCTTTCATCGGAGGAGGCACGTCATGTCGTTGCGTCGCTGGGCAATTGCGTTAAGCATCCTGATGGTTTTAAGCGTTATCATTCCGGCCTGGGGCGAAGGTGCAACGTCCTCGCAATGGGCTGCGGTTTCACCTGCGGAAGCAGCCAGCCATTCCGAAGTTCAAAAAGACGATTCGCAATTGACCGTGATTGAAACCCAAGCCGATTACGGCACTCCCATTGTCGATACCGCCGCGAAGAAGAAAAAAGCCAGCAATTCTATCTGGAACAAAATGATGCATCCCAGCAAGTGGTTCAGCAGCTCCAAGAAGAAATAAAACTCCCCCAAAAGGCTCCAGCATGAAGTGTTCCAATCGATCCAAGTTCACATTGCTGTGGTTGGCGTGCGCACTGGTTTTGGCCACGAGCGGCTGCAGTCTGTTTCAGCAAACACCGCCACCGCAGAAGCCGCGCACCGTGGGAGAATTTATCGCCCAACCGCGCGTGCAGCCGTAGTAATCGAGTTGCCTCGAGACTGCCGAATGCAATTCCAGGGGAACAATCTTTAGTCTTCGACACCTTTCCTCGGGCGGGAATGGTTGGCGAGCAAATGAAAGTAAAATGTTGTGGGTCCTTATTGCGCTTGGGCTTAGCGGCGGCGATGATTTTGGCCGCCGGCTGCACGACCACCCACGGCAAAAGCAGTCCCAAGCCCAGTCATTCGGCAGCGGCGGCGGACGATTTTCCGACCGCCATTCAGGCTGGCATTCCGGCTTCGAATTTCAAAAAATGAGTGGGCATAGGCATTTACGGCTGAAACGGCTCAATTCTTTTTGGCCCATCTTCCCTAGTCTTTCTATTTTTGCTATGACTAGGTAACGCTAGTAAGCGGCTGGGCTGTCGGCAGCAGACGCGCTTCATTGGCCGGCATCAGAAGTCGGTAACGCTGCTAACCCACCTTGGTTGTTCTACATCTCCAGTTGTCAGCCGTTAGCGGCTTACTAGACGGTTGGTTGGGCCATTGAGGCCTGCGCTTGGTAAGTTCGTTTTCTGATCTTGCCCTGTTGAGTTCAATGTGTTTTTTGGATCGTCGGGCGGCACTTGCCCGGCACGATCGACTGCCTCCAGTTCGTTAAATTACAGTTCGTTAAATTACATCGCCATCATGGTTCACTCCCTTCACCGACACTTGCGATTGGCAATGCCGTGGTTCGGCACTGTGATGTGGTTCATGGCGGTGTCGTTGATA
>DASXPQ010000353.1:0-3835 GCA_036493575.1 Pirellulales bacterium | reverse complement strand
TTCCACGTCGTGATGCACTGCGGCGTAATTGTTAGCGGGAAATGTGGTTGATGTCTGTGCATCGCTGGGGCACTGAAGGATGGCAATGGGCGTATTGCGAGCCGCTTCATTTTTCGCGTTATAAACGCCGACTGACTGATCAATGTGGCGATAGGTATTCAGTTCTTCAATGTACGGCAAGAGATGCACGATCCAATTGCGATGATCGCCTTGCGGCACGGAATGGATGGGACCTTGCTTGTTGATGACGCCGGGGGGAAAGACTTCGTGCGCCATTTGGTAGTCCTGCAAGGCCATGGAGAGCTGCGTTAGATTGTGCATGCATTGGCTGCGGCGAGCTGTTTCGCGGGAAGCCTGAATGGCGGGGAGCGACATGGCGATCAGAATGCCAATGATGGCAATGACCACGAGCAGTTCGACCAAGGTGAAGGCGGGACGGCCAAACCGTGCGGATCTTTTGGTGTGCATCGCGATATCTCCAAAATCACTTGAGATGAATTGTTGCCTCTTGGGTCTGCTGAACACAATGGACCGCATCGGCGGGATATTTGGCTGCGACCGTTAAATGCAAATCGTCGGATTGATCAGGAACCGGTTCCAGGCTAATTTGCACTTCGGCGGCGTCGATGCCGTCGAGATCTGCGGCAGGCACGTGCCAAGTTTCGCCCCGGTAGTCGGTAGAGCTGCGCAGTTGAGCGATGGCGCGGTCCATTCCGGCTTGTGTCAGCCACTGCGATTGAAGTTGCTGCCGTCCGCCAAGTAAATGTCGGTGATGACTTATCGCGGCCTGCAAAACGGCAAAGAGAATTGCAGCGGCCACGATGAATTCGACCAGTACTGCCGCCAGGATGGCTCCGCGACGAGTTCGGCCACGAAACCTGACAGCGGCGGACGAATTGTGACGGGGATACTTAATCATGGTTGGTTCTGATGTAAGTGGATGTCGCGCGTTTGCAGGCCGGAGGTGGCATCGACGCGAACTTCACGCCGAGCGGCAAATTCTGGCATTTGCGTGGAGCGCGGATAACTGATGAGCAGACTGGCCTGCCAACCGCTTTGGCGGCGGTTGAAATCGGACGAAGTGATTTCCCATTTGACCACGGCGTCTGTCGGAAGGGCGTAGCTTTCGCGGGCGACGACTTGCTCCCCATCGCGCACGATGCGAATGACCGTGCCGACGGCAACTTGATAGTCGATTTGCTTGTGATCGGGAAACAGAAGGGTGAAGGTTTGCCTTGATGATTGATCGCCGAGCTGCGGCGCGGCGGGATTATTTGTTTCGCTTGAGACGGATGCCTCTTCGGTAACCGCGATGGAGGCGTCGCTCGAGAGTGATTCTGGAGCAACGTCGCCGGATAGCGCGCCAATGCGAATTGCCGCCGAGGCAGCGGAGTGGACGTCGGTGCGGAATTGGGTGGACAATCGCTGCAGCGTATCTAGGGTGAGGCGATGTTGTTCGATGGCTCGCTGGACTCGCCAGGCGCCGTTTAGCAGCATTCCCATGATGGCCATCACGACTGTCATCAAGGTGATGACGATCAACATTTCAATGAGACTTGTGGCCCGGCGATTTGATGGCATGCGGCGCTTTGAAAGTGCGTGTTGCTGTGACACCTGGACGGTAATGCGAAGGCGTCGATTCATGGCGCGGCCTCCGGGGCCGATTTGGCGGCTGCTGGTGCAGTTGGAAATTTCCACGCGCAGAGACTGACCGATTGCAGTGAGCCTTCCGGAGTGGGCCATGCCACTTCCACACGGATGTGTTTGTGCGGCGGGACGGCGTTGGCGGGATTTTCTTCGGCCAGGACGTCGGAATCGGTCACGGTGATGCGCAACTTCGCAGTGGGCAGCGTGGCGTGCAGTTGCGAAGAGGGTTGAATGGTCTGGGCTGCAGCGGAAGTTACTTCTTCGTAACGTAGGCCAGCGAAATGTTCCAGGACATTGGCGGCTTCCCACTGCGCGACCTGCAACTGCTCGCCGGCCAGATGCTGATGGGCGCAGGCGGTGAATACCTGGGCCGTGAGCGCCAGGCCGACGGCCAAGATGGTTAGCGCAACGGTCATTTCTAAGACCGTCATGCCGCGGCGAATTTCGGTTGAGCGGTATTGCATGGCGATGCGATTACGCCAGGTGAAGGATTAACTGTGCCAGAGGAAAAATCAGGCCGACGGCAATCAGCAGTACAACGGCGCCGAACGCGAGGAGTACGAGGGGAAAACCAACGGACATAGTCGCCAGCATGCGAGTGGTGAAGCGGCGGACCAAGCGGTCGGCCGTGTTGTTCATGGCCCAGGCAAGGTTGCCGACACGTTCGGCGGCTTTGAGCACGGCGGCATCGGGACTGGTTACCAGGCCGCTGGATTGCAGTGCATCGCACCAGTGCGCGCCTTCGGCTGTGCGCTGGGCGGCGTACTTTAGACGCTGGCGGATATATTTTTTTGGGTGGCTTTTGGCCATGGCCCATAAGGTTGCGTCTAACCGTTTTTCGCCGGCCACCGATTCGGCCAATGAACGGAGTACCAACGATTCGTGCAACGGCAACGCCATTCGACGGACGATGGGCGGATCCCAACGGACCATCCCTAGGAAGCGCGCCACCGTGTAAATAAAAACAAGTAATAAGACCGTAAATAAGCAGATCAAAAAGGCCATGAAGGGGGAGAAGCTCAATGGGGAATAAAATAGTTTGGTCATCAGCAGGCTGACCGGCGGTAACTGTTGATGAAAGTTATTGAAGATCGCGCGGAATACGGGCATGATTTTGATCTGAATGTACAAAATCACGAACGCGGTGACAAACGTGAAGAGTAATAAGTAGACGAAGCGGCCAACGAGGCCTTGAATGGTGGCATCGACGTTGGCCGAATGGCGGGCGATGCTTTTCAAAAGTGGGGCGAGGCCGCCGGTCGAACAGCCGGTGCGGACGGCGACGAGAGCATCGGTGGGCAACTCGATGCCACTGGCGGCGAGGGCTTTATCTAAGGGCAGGCCTTGGCTGAGCGCAATAGATAAATGGTGCGCGCGAACGCCCAGGGCATCGAAGCGCTCATCGGCAAAAGCGCGGGCGGCGTCGGGCAGAGGAATTCCTTTTTCGGAAGCCACCGCCAAGACCGATAGCAAAGCACGACGTTCCATTTTGCCGTAGCGAATTCTGACCATCAGGGCGATGAGCAGCGTGGCCAGCCATAATAGGACGCCCCAGCCGGCGATGATAATTATGATCGATAAATCGCCGGAAGGTCGGCGGGATCCGTAATAGAATCCGCTTGTTCCGCCGGAGGCTTGTTCCACGATTCGCTGGAGCACATCGAAACCGCCGGTCAGGCCAACCATCAGAACGAATAGGACGACAAAAGTTAGAATCCAGGCGATGTATTTGGCAAATAACCAGATTAGCGACCGGCGTTTGACAGCATCGCCACCCGCCAAGCGATTTAGAAAAGTTCCGAACGCGGAGTTTCGGAAACCGATCAGCAAGATAATGCCCAGCCAGACTACTATTACAACTGCAACTGATAATGCCGCGTATTTCACTGCATCGTCCCACCATAAAGGCGTTGCTGGTCGGTTTTTACTCCACCACAATCCGGTCGTTAATGCATTAACAAAGCCAAGCAAGGGCAAGAGCAAGGCATCGATGATCCAGAGCATTCCCAGTGCGGCGATGATAAAAACGATGGGTGGCAGAATGGATTGCAACAGCGCGGCACGGATTTGGACGCGTTTTTCGAACATGTCGGCGGCGGTATCGAGCGCTTCGGGCAATGTATTGTGCTCTTCGCCCCAGCGAACAAGCGGGACCATTGAAGTCGGCAGGCCGGAGACGGCGCTGACC
>DASXPQ010000352.1:0-1643 GCA_036493575.1 Pirellulales bacterium | reverse complement strand
TCGACACTGGATACTCGCCTGCGTCCGTTGTTCTTCGGCGTGGGCGCGATCATCTGGAAAAACCTAATCGTTGCCACGCGGTCACAACGCCAAATCATGTTGGCTGCTGGATTTACTTTCATCTACACAGGGTTGCTGGTTGCCCTTCGCGTCGTGCTTCATCGGCTCATGGCTGAGGGCGGCGAATTGCCGGCACACGACCTCCGGGACTTTGACAACGGTCTGGCTTCGATGCTTGTCGGCCTCGCCTTTTTTCTACAAAGGTCATTTCCATTCGACTTTCGACGCGACGGCCAGCACCTCGTCGGTTTCCGAACGTTGCCGATCTCGCCGTTGGCGCTGGCGTTGGCGGAAATTTCGGTCCCGACACTGTTCTGTCTCGCGTTTCAAGCCGTAGCCGTTTTGGCGTTGATGCTATGCGGCCGCTTCGAATGGTTGTTGCTCCTCGTGATGCTGCTTGGTTTTCCGGCAGTCGCGCTGGGCCTTAATGGCGTTTGGAACCTGCATTATTTGCTCGCGGCAACCAAACGAGCTGGCGGCAAAGCTGAATCCGCCAGTTCAGTTACAGTATTGATGGTGGTAGCCTTGTCCTTCTTGATCTTTTATCCGGCAGGGTGGGCGGCGTTGACGATTGGCAAGCGAGTTCCCGGTCCGATTTGTGAGGCGGTGGGATTTGGCGTCTGGCTGGCGGTGCAGTATGCCGTAGATTTTTGCCTGCTGCTGTTGCTCGCAAAATTGTTTCAACGATTTGAAGTGTCAGATGAGGTCCGTTAGACATCCAAAGCAGCATAGGGCTGCCGCACTCCAGGACCTCGCCGAAGGAGTGGCGCGCGATGTGTCGCGACAGCGTCTTGGAGTGCGGCTGTCCTCTGCCGCTTTCGCTGCTCGCCTTCTCGCGCACTGTTCCGTTCCTTGGTCTCAAGTTGCTCGTTGGAGTTTTGATTCCTCTGGCGGAGCTTGGCTGCCCATTGGAAATTTCAAAACACTCGCAATATGACCGCCACCGCATTTCCCGCCCCAACTTCGTCCACGTCCCATAGCTCCGTTCGCGAAAAACTCTTCAACATCTTCGTTTCTCCCACCGATGTCTTTGATGAAGTCATAGCTTCTCCTCGAAACCTTGCTAACTGGCGTGTGCCGACCTTGCTGGTCTCTCTGGCCGGCATCCTTTCACTCCAAACCGGAAATTTCCATACGCAATCCACCGCTACGATTCGCGGCTTGCTCGAAGCCGGCACCATCTCAGAGGCCCAGGCGCAAGCGTTGGCCGGAATATGGCCGCTTTTGTCGGCATTGCTCGTTGGCGTCGGCACATTCGGTGCAACCTGCTGGTCAGCCTTTGTCGTTTGGTTTATTGGCCGCACCTTTCTGAAAAACCGCTTTCCTTATCTTAAAGCTCTCGAGATTGTTGGCCTCACCGGAATCATTTTGGTTCTCGGTTCAATCGTGACGGCTTTGGTGGTCGCGGTGTCAGGCGATCTGGCCGCCAGACCATCCTTGTCCCTCCTCGCTCAGAAGATGAGCTCTAGCCGTCGGTTCTATCAAATGCTCGAAACTCTAAACCTGTTCCATCTCTGGAGCACGACCGTGCTGGCGATTGGCCTTTCCCGATTATGCAACGTCAGTTTCAAAGAAGCGGCTTT
>DASXPQ010000351.1:0-26591 GCA_036493575.1 Pirellulales bacterium | reverse complement strand
AGCATCGGTTGCAGCGTGACTTCAATTTGAACGTACGCGTGCACAGGCCGCGGGTGAGTTACAAAGAGACGGTGAACGGAAAGGCCGAAGCGGTTGGGAAATGTAATCGACAAATCGGTGGGCAGACGTTGTTCGCAGAAGTGAAAGTGCGCGTGGCGCCGCTGTACGAAGATCATCCGTGCCACGTGTTCACGAATTGGTTTGTGGAAGATTCAGTGAAGCAGAACGCAATCCAGCTTGTGCTTTCGGCGCTGAAAGAAGCGGCGGAAGGGGGCGGTCTGAAAGGCTGTCCGCTATGGAGCTGCTCGTTGGAGTTATTGGAAATGGCATTTCCCGATCCCTTGCCCGGGGAAGTGGCGTGGCGAATTGCAGCGGCCGATGCGTTCACCAAGGCGCTACAAACGGCTGGAGTGACGGTGCTGGAACCGATCATGCGGCTGGAAGTGACCACGCCCGAGGATCATTTGGGGGATGTGATCAACGATTTGCAGCAACGGCGGGCGATTATCAATAGCACGGAAAATCGGGGCGGAATGACGGTGCTTGAGGCCGAAGCGCCGCTGTCAGCGATGTTTGGTTACTCGGCGGCGGTGAGAAGTTTGAGCCAAGGGCGGGCAAGTTTTTCGATGGAGCCGCTGAAATACGGTCCTGCGCCGCCGGATGTGCAGGAGGGATTCATTTAGTTGGTTTGCTGCGGTGAAAACTGATGAAACACCCCATTGACCCAAAATGGTTGATGTCTTAAATTGAAAGGCTTCCCTTGTGGACAGGGGTATGACCGTAAGCGTTGTTTGTAGAAGGTAGCGTGATACACCGGAACGCGTTTCCGGCGGGAGATCGGCGTGGCTGGGCATTCGCACGAAATTATTCGCATCCGAATGGAGGCCTATGACCATACGGTGCTGGACCAAAGCGCGGCGGAAATAGTCGATACCGCCAAGCGGACCAACTCCGAGGTGCATGGACCCATTCCGTTGCCCACGCGCATTGAACGGTACACGGTGCTTTCCAGTCCACACATCGACAAGAAAGCCCGGCAGCAATACGAAATTCGCACGCATAAGCGCGTAATCGACATTGTGCAGGCGACGGCGAAAACGATTGAAGCCTTGAACAAATTAAGTTTGCCGGCTGGCGTGGATATCAAAATCAAGGCCAGCAGCAGGCACTAAGCGATAGTTGGCGGGCAGTTGAATTCAGAGGTTCTTAACCAAGTTAATTTTCAAAAGCATATTATGCATCGGAAGTTCAGTGGGTAATGCTTAGCGAGGTCGGTGGCGACCTTGCGGGTGCTCGGCGAGGATGCCGGGTGCAGGTCGCACGACCGGCCGACGTGTTCAGGTTCAATGGACCGTTCGTCTACAGCAAACCCAGTGAGCAGCACGAGGACACAAGCGATGGCCATCGGATTACTCGGCCGCAAGGTCGGGATGACGCAAGTATTTGACGAAGCCGGGACCGCAATCCCGGTGACGGTAATCGAGGCTGGCCCGTGCCCCGTGTTGCAATTGCGTACCGCTGATCGAGATGGTTACGAAGCGGTGCAGCTTGGCTTTTCCGATATGCCGCGGCGCTTGGCCAGCCGCAGCCGGCGCGGTCACGTGGCGAAGCTCGACAGTGCGCGTGCTAAAGCGCGGACCAAAGCAGGGGTTGAGTTGCCGCCGAAGGCAGACAGTGAGCCGCAGCGATTCGTTCGCGAGCTAACCGGCGCGCCCGGCGAGTTGACCGTGGGCCAAAAGCTGACCGTCGAAGTTTTCGAAAAAGTATCCGCCGTCGATGTCACCGCTACCAGCAAGGGTAAAGGTTTTCAGGGCGCGATGAAGCGGCATAACTTCAAAGGCCAACGAGCCACCCACGGAGTGAAAAAAGTACATCGCCACATCGGCGGCACCAGCGGCAACACGTTCCCGGGCCGTACGTTCAAGGGGAAAAAGATGGCCGGGCAGATGGGAAACGTTCGCAAGACTAGCCGCAATTTGAAAGTGGTGCGGGTGGACAAAGAAAACAATTTGCTGCTCGTGCGCGGCGCTGTGCCTGGTCCAAATGGTGGCTATGTCCTCGTTCGCCAAACCAACAAGCTGTAATATTTTGAGCTGCTGGATTGCAGCTGTAAGAACATGCCGAAATTAACCGTTTATGATGCGAAAGGGGCCTCTGTGGGCTCGATGGAAATCGAGCCGACCGATCTGGCTCCGCGCATCAACAAGCAACTGTTGCACGATGCCGTGGTGATGTACGAAGCCAATTTGCGGCAAGGCACCTTTGCCACGAAGAGCAGGGCACAGGTGGCCGGCTCGACGAAAAAGATGTATCGCCAAAAAGGGACGGGCAACGCCCGAGCTGGTTCACGGCGCAGTGGTATTCGTCGTGGCGGCGGACATATTTTTGCCAAGAAGCCGAGAGATTTTGGTTATCGTTTGCCGCGTAAGGCGCTGCAGTTGGCCACGCGGATGGCGCTGGCCTCGAAAATTCGTGATGACCAAGTGACAGTGATCGATGATTTGAAATTCAGCGCTCCGAAAACTCGCGACATGGCGGCCATTTTGAAGGCTGTGAAATGCCACGAGCATAAAACAGTGCTGGTGGCCACGGCGGTGCACGATACGAATTTGCACAAATCGGTTCGAAATATCGCCGGCGTCAGTCTGTCGCCCGTGGCGGAATTGAATGCCTTAATTGTGCTTAAGCCGCGACGACTGCTGTTCACCAAGGCAGCTTTGGAATGGGTGAAAGAGCAGGCCGGGAAATCGTCCAAAGAAAAGTCGGGCGAATCGGCGGAGAAATCGGAAGGCGCAAAGCCGGCCGCTAAGCGGACGGTCTCGGCTGCTAAACGGAAAACGAAGAAGAAAGAATCATGACCACCGAAGCCGCACAACAAGAGGAACGGGGTCTGCTGGCGTCGCACCAGATTATTGTGCGCCCGCTGGTCACGGAAAAAGGAATGCATCGTTCCAGCCGGTACAACGCTTACGCCTTTGAGGTGAACAAGCTGGCCACGAAGGCCGACATTCGCAAAGCGGTGGAAGAGCTATTCAACGTGAAAGTGTTGCGGGTTCACGTGCAAAATCGTAAGGGGAAGCCGCGGCGTGCTAAATTTCGCAGCGGCCGCACGCAAGATTGGAAAAAAGCGATAGTGAAGTTGGATCCTGAACACAAGATTGATTTCTTTTAATCACTGATACGCATATGGGCATTCGCCGATACAAACCGACATCGCCTGGACGCCGCGGCGCCACGGTCAGCGACTTCGCTGAACTGAGCAAGGGCGCGTTGATGCCCCGCGGCTTAAGCGTTCCGAAAAAGCAGCACGGTGGTCGCAATAATCAGGGTTTAATTACGGCGCGACATCGAGGCGGCGGTCACAAGCGGCGTTATCGGCTGGTTGATTTCCGGCGCGAGAAAGACGGCGTTCCCGCCAAAGTGCATTCCATTCAGTACGATCCCAACCGCAGCGCTCGAATTGCACTGCTGCATTATTCCGATGGCGAAAAACGATTTATTTTAGCGCCAGATGGATTGAAGGTCGGCCAGGAAATTATGAACGGGCCGGACGCGCCGCCGACGATGGGCAATTGCCTGCCCATGCGGAACATTCCGTTGGGCTTATCGATTCACAACATTGAATTGCAGCCGGGCCGCGGCGCGCGATTATGCCGCTCGGCCGGTTCCAGCGCGGTGCTGATGGCACGCGAGGCCGATTGGGCGCAAATTACTTTACCCAGCGGCGAAATTCGCCGTGTGCCGTCGGCGGGCCGGGCGACGATTGGCGCGATTGGCAACGCCGATCACATGAACATTCAAATTGGCAAAGCAGGGCGCAATCGCTGGAAGGGCTGGCGGCCGTTTGTGCGCGGCACCGCGATGAACCCGATCGACCATCCACACGGCGGTGGTGAAGGGCGCACCAAGGGTGGCCGGCATCCGGTGAGTCCGACGGGCAAGAGCGCGAAGGGCGGCGGCACTCGCAAGCGGCGGAAGCCATCGAATTCGGCTTTGATTCGTCGTCGACGTTCGCGGCGGTACGGTCAGATCAAAATTCCACTATAAGAAATAGATAGCCCGACTGTTTCAGTCGGCGAGAACCATGGGACGATCGAAAAAGAAAGGGCCGTTTGTCGATCCTAACGTCTACCGTAAGGTGGAGTTAATGGACGCAGTGAACAAGAAGGACCCGATTAAAACTTGGGCGCGGGCTTGCACCATTGTGCCGGAGTTCGTCGGTCATACGTTCATGGTTCATAACGGCAAGCAGCACCTGAAGGTGTTTATCACGGAAGATATGGTTGGACATCGGCTCGGCGAATTTGCTCCCACACGGACCTTCCGTGGTCACGGTGGTCGCATCAAGAAGGAAGCGGAAGCGGCCGCAGGGGGTGGCGCGCCTGCCGCCGCACCAGCGGGAAAGTCGTAAACATATAGCCGGCGCTCGTGTCGCCGGAGTGAAACAATCAAAGTCATCATCATGGGATACAAAGCCACACATCGATTTGCTCGCATTAGCGCCCGCAAGGTGCGCCCGCTCGCGAATTTGGTGCGGGGCAAATTTGCGGACGACGCGTTGGATATTTTGAAATACATGCCGCATCGCGGGGCGCGGCTCTTGGAAAAAGTGATCAAAAGCGCGCTGGGAAATGCGGAAGATCAACGGGCCGGCAATGTCGGCAGCCTGACGGTGAAGGATTGCCGCGTTGACGGCGGGCCAATGTTCAAGCGCATTCGGCCGCGGGCACGCGGCATGGCGTTTATGATTCGCAAGCGAATGGCACACATTTCAGTCGAATTGGAATAAGCATTTAGCCGCGGGGCTTGCCCCGCAGTAGGTTTTGAGGTTTGTCATGGGTCAAAAAGTCAATCCTGTTGCATTTCGCGTAGGCATCATGGAAGGCTGGAAAAGCCGGTGGTATGCCTCGAAGCAGGAATTCCGCGATCTGTTGCTGGAAGACTTCAAAGTGCGCAAGTTCGTCAAGGAAAAATACAATTTCGCCGCCATTCCAAAAGTGGAAATCGAACGGACCCGCGACGAAGTTAAAATTTTGTTGCACACGGCGCGGCCGGGCGTGATCATCGGCCGCAAAGGGCAGGAAGTGGAAAAGCTGCAGGAGGAATTACAGAATTTAATTGGCCGCCGCGTGAATATCAAAATCGAGGAAATTACCCGTCCGGAAATCTTCGCCCAATTAGTGGCTGAGGATATTGCCGAGCAGTTGGCCAAGCGGTCCAGCTTCCGGCGGACGATGAAGCGGGCGATTGACACTTCGATGGAAGCCGGAGCCAAGGGAATTAAAGTGCAATTAGCCGGTCGTTTAGGCGGCGCTGAAATGGCGCGGCGCGAAAAGGCGATTGCCGGCAGCATGCCGCTGTCGACGTTGCGGGCGAAAATTGATTACGGCTTCACGGAAGCGAAGACACCGCAAGGTCACATCGGCGTGCAAGTGTGGATTAACCAAGGTATGTACGAGGATCAAGTTCATGGCGATGATGCCCAAGAGAGTCAAGTTCCGAAAAAGCCAAAGAGGACGTATAAAAGGTGACGCCACGCGTGGAAACCGCGTATCGTTCGGCGATTATGCTCTTCAAGCGGCCCAAGGGGGTTGGCTCAGTGCGCAAACCATCGAGGCGGGCCGCGTCGCTGCGCAACAATACATGCGCAACGAAGGGCGGTTGTATGTCCGCGTATTTCCTCACAAAAGCATTACCTCTATTCCTTTGGAAACCCGCATGGGCAAAGGGAAGGGGGAGCCGGAGTTTTGGGCCGCAGTGATTAAGCCAGGCACCGTTTTGTACGAAGTAAGCGGTATTTCCGAGGAAGCGGCCCGGATGTGCTTTGCACGGTTGGCGCACAAGATGCCGGTGAAGGTGCGGTTTTTGAAGCGACGGGCGATGTGAAAAACAGGTAAGTCAGTGAGCGAGTGGTATAGGGAATTGTAGTTATGGCTAAAGCAGCAGAACTTCGCGACATGAGCGACGAGCAAATTAACCTCACTTGGAAGGAAGCTTCCGAGAACTTGTTTCGGTTGCGCATTCAAGCGCAAACCGAAAAGCTTGATGCTCCCACGGAGTTAAAAAAACATCGCCGCTTGATCGCCCGGTGTCAGACGGTATTGAATGAGCGGGCGCGCGGGGTAAAGCAAGCGACAGCGAGCAAGCAAAAGTCATAAACGAATCTTCCACGGCAAGAATTTAAAACAGATCAAAAGCAAGTTAGTTTTATGCCTAAGCGATTGGAAATTGGCGTGGTGAAGAAGGACAAAGCGGCGAAAACGCGGCGGGTGGAAATTCCACGTCTGGTGCGTCACGCCAAGTACGGAAAAATTTTGCACCGTAAAACGGTGTGCCACGTTCACGATGAAAACAACGAATCGCACGAAGGCGACACGGTGGAAATTCGCGAGTGTCCGCCGAAATCGCGACTGAAGCGCTGGGAGTTGGTGCGCGTGGTGTCCAAGAGCCAGGCGGTCGATCTGGTGGCCATGCGGACAGCGGCAAAAATGGACGAAGAAGCTGGAATTAAGTAAATCGAATTTGGCGAAGCGCTATGATCCAGATGCAAACCCGACTGAACGTGGCCGATAACACCGGCGCCAAAGAAGTGATGTGCTTCAAGGTGCTTGGCGGGAGTCGGAGGCGGTACGCCGGGCTGGGTGATATTGTGGTGTGCAGCGTGAAGACCGTGATTGCCGGCAGCGACATCAAGAAGAAAGCGGTCGTGCAGGGGGTGGTGGTGCGATGTAAAAGGCCGACCCGCCGGAACGACGGCAGTTATGTGCAATTCGATAGCAACGCTGTGGTGTTGATCGATGCGGAGAAAAATCCGCGCGGCACGCGTATTTTTGGCGCCGTGGCGCGAGAATTGCGTGAACGGAATTTTATGAAGATTGTGAGTTTGGCGAGCGAAGTAGTGTAATCGGAAAATTAAATCCGAAGCGAACATAAGTCAGAGTTTCTCATGCACATTCGACAAGACGACATTGTGGAAGTGATCGCCGGCGATGACCGTGGAAACCGCGGCAAGGTGCTGAGGGTGCTGCCCAAGAACGGCAAGGTGGTGGTGGAAGGCGTGAACCGCGTTTACAAGCACATGAAACGCAGCCAGAAGAATCCGCAAGGCGGCAGGTTGTCGAAGGAAATGCCGGTTAGTATTTCCAACGTGATGTTGGTTGATCCAAGCAGTGACAAGCCGACCCGTGTCGGTGTGCGGGTGAACAAAGATGGCAGTCGGGAACGGTATTCCAAGCAGAGCGGAGCGTCGCTGGGTGCGGTGAGCGCGATTCGCAAAGAAGCCGGGAAGCGGAAGTAAGTAACCAATCAATAACGATCTGTCACGCAAATTGTAGTGCTGGCCATGGCCAAGAAAGATAAAAAAGTCGCCGCCGAAGACGCCGCTCCAAGTGGGCCGCCGCCGACTCCGCGCCTTCTGGAAAAGTACGAGAAGGAAGTGCTGCCAGGCTTGGCAAGCAAGCTGGGGCGCAAGAACCGCATGGCGCTGCCGCGGTTGGAGAAAATTGTTGTGAATATGGGAGTGGGGAGTGCGGTGGCGGAAAAAAAGAATCTGGAAGACGCCGTCGCCGCATTGACGCAAATCACCGGTCAAAAACCGCTGGTCACTAAGGCCCGTAAGGCAATTGCCGGTTTCAAGTTGCGAGAAGGATTGGCGATTGGCTGCAAAGTGACGTTGCGCGGAGCGCGAATGTATGAGTTTTTGGATCGACTGGTGTCGTTGGCTCTGCCTCGAGTGCGCGACTTCCGCGGGTTGGATCCGAATTCATTCGACGGCCAGGGAAATTACAGTTTGGGCCTGTCGGAGCAACTAGTGTTTCCGGAGCTTAATCCCGATAAGTTCACGCGTGTGCAAGGGATGAACGTGACGATTGTGATGTCCGGCCACAGCAACGACGACTCGCGCGAATTGTTACGAGCTATGGGCTTCCCGTTCAAAGTGGAAGATAAAGACAACAAAGGCAAAAAGGGCGCGGCATAGCTGATCGCCACATTAAACACCAGCCACTAGACACCGACCACTAAACAGCGACACCTGAAACGGCGACAACTGAAATATGGCAAGCGCATCGAAACTTGCGAGAGCGAAACAGAAGCCGAAATTTTCAACCAAATTGCGGCGGCGCTGCCAAATTTGCGGCCGTCCGCGGGCGGTGTATCGCAAGTTCGGCTTATGCCGCATTTGTTTCCGTAAGATGGCTGATCAAGGTGTGATTCCCGGCGTAAGAAAGGCGAGCTGGTAAGAGGACTACAACGTATGATGACCGATCCGATCGCCGATATGCTAACCCGCATCCGCAACGCCATTCGCGTAGAGCGGCCCACGGTTGATATGCCGTCTTCCAAAGTGAAGCGCGGCGTGGCCGATGTGCTGAAGCGCGAGGGCTACATTTGGGACTGGAAGGAGCTTGAATCGCAGCCGGCCAACCAGTTGCGAATTGAGCTGAAATACGGTCCCAACGGAGAACGTGTGATCCGGCATATGAAGCGCGTCAGTAAGCCAGGCCGGCGCATTTACTCGGTGGCCACGAAGCTACGGCCCGTGCTGAGCGGCCTGGGCATTTGCATCCTGAGCACGAGCCGGGGTGTGATTAGTGATCGGGAAGCGCGGCAACGCAAGCTCGGCGGCGAAGTATTGTGCGAACTGTGGTAATTGGAAATCATCTGAATATCGAAATCCGAAATCGAACAAAAATAGATAGCTGAAAAGTTTGAGTGCGTTATGTCGCGTATTGGAAAAATCCCCGTTGTCGTGCCAGACAAAGTGAAAGTGGCTGTCAGCGCCAGCGAAGTTGCGGTGGAAGGTCCGCTGGGCAAGCTGAAGCAGTTTTACTTGCCGCTGGTCGACATCAAGTTCGATGATGCGGCCAAGCGACTGGTGGTCACGCGCAAAAACGACGGTCGGCAGGCCAAGGCAGTGCACGGACTGACTCGCGCCTTGCTCCGCAATATGGTCGAAGGGGTTACCAAGGGCTACGAAAAGAAGTTGGAAATCGTGGGCGTGGGCTATTTGGCCGCCATCCAAAAAAATCAGCTGCAACTTCGCGTGGGATTTGCCAACGAAGTGCATCTGCCGATTCCAGCAGGGTTAAATGTTACCTGCCCGGACCAAACGCACATTTTGATTAAGGGCGTTGATAAGCAAGCGGTTGGCCAATTTGCCGCGGAAGTGCGTGCAGTGCGCAAGCCGGAACCGTATAAGGGCAAAGGTATCCGGTACGACGGCGAGCAAGTGCGCCGCAAGGCTGGCAAGGCAGTAACGAAGTAATCGATGAAGCGATGATGCCATGAATCACGAAAAAAGAATTGGTCTGCAACGGAAGCGTCGCTCGTTTCGGGTGCGCCGACATATTCGCGGTACGCAAGATCGTCCGCGATTGTGCATTGTTCGCAGTTTGAAGCATACCTATGCCCAGGTGATCGACGATTCGAAGGGGAGCACCCTGACATCCGCGGCGACGACCGAAAAGGCATTGAAGGGCAAAATAAAATACGGCGGCAACAAAGCGGCCGCCGAAGCCGTTGGCCAAGCGATTGCCGAGCGTGCTATGGCGGCGGGCATTAAGCAAGTGTGTTTCGACCGTGGCAGCGGTAAATATCACGGCCGCATTGCCGCGCTGGCTGAATCGGCGCGTAAGGCAGGATTGAGTTTTTAACCTATTGAATTTGAAGTTACATCATGGCCTCTGAATCCAATCGCGGCGAACTGATTGAAAAGGTTATTCGTATCCGGCGCTGCGCCGCCGTGGTGAAGGGTGGCCGTCGATTCAGCTTTAATGGCATGGTAGTGGTCGGCAATGGCCGTGGCAGAGTTGGCGCAGGTTATGGAAAAGCGAACGAAGTGCCGCCGGCGGTGGAAAAAGCAATTAAAGACGGCTCGCGCCAGATGATCGAAGTTACGTTGGAAGGGAGCACGATTGCTCATTCGGTGCTGGGGCACTTTGGCGCGTCGGATGTGATTTTGCTGCCGGCCAGTCCTGGTACCGGAGTAATAGCCGGCGCCGCAGTGCGAGCAGTGTGCGAAGCGGCCGGCATTCACGACGTGCTCACCAAAACTTACGGCTCGACGAATCCGATCAACGTGGTTAAAGCCACGCTGAACGCCCTCAAGCAATTGCGCACGCCGGTGGAAGTGCAGCGTCTGCGCGGAGTAACCTTGCCATGAACATGAACGACGTGCATCGGGGCATTCACAAGAACACCAAGCGGCTGCGCGTGGGTCGCGGCATCGGCTCAGGCCGTGGCAAAACCTCCGGTCGCGGCCATAAGGGCCAGGGTCAGCTTGCCGGTTGGGCAGCGCCGGTGATTTTTGAAGGGGCACGAATGCCGCTGATTCGGCGCATTCCGAAACGCGGTTTCCATAATCAGTGGGGACCCCGGGTGGCTATTGTCAATCTCGGCGATCTACAGACGGCGTTCAAATCGGGTGATGATGTCAACTTGGATACGCTGCGTGCCGCCGGATTGTGCAAGCGGCCCTGCGACGCCTTGAAAGTGCTTGGTCAGGGCGATCTCAAGAAAAAACTGAAAATCACGGCCCATAAGTTCAGTGTCTCGGCCCTGGAAAAAATCAAACAGGCAGGCGGCGAAGCCATTGTCCTGCCGGAGCCCAAGCCGGTAGTGCGGAAAAAACCGAAAGCGTCTGCGGCGGCGAAGTAATCTTTAGAAGTTGATGTCGCACGACCTTGCGGGCCGATCAAATTTCGAGATTTGATTGGTGATTTTCCTCTCCCCGCACCGCCGCAGAAGCGGTTAGAATAACCCGATTGCCGAATCATCCTGCCGACGGAGCAAGCCATGTGGGAAAAACTGCGGGTCATGTTCACGATTCCGGAGCTGCGGCAGAAAATTCTGCTGACGATGCTCTTCTTGGCGATCTACCGGGTGGGTTTTCAAATTCCCCTGCCGATTGTCGACGTGGAATTCATGAAAAGCTCCGCCCAGGCGCAGCAGGGTTCCGGCCTGGGCTCGTTTTTTAATCAGGCGGCCGTGTTCACCGCCAGCAATTTGACGATGGGAACGATTTTCGGCCTGGGAATTATGCCGTACATTTCGGCGTCGATTATCTTTCAATTGTTGGGGAGCGTGTGGGGTCCGTTGGAGCAGTTGCAGAAAGAAGGTGAAAGCGGCCGCAAAAAAATTAACGAATATACCCGTTACGCGACTGTGGTCATTTGCATTGGGCAAAGCTGGGGCTATTTGGCTTATATAATTCATGGAACTGGCAATCGCAGCTTCGTTTCGGCTGACTTTTTGGTGAATGGAAATCTACCGCTCTTCTGGCAATTCTTGTCGGTCATGGTTATGACCACCGGCACCATCTTTTTGATGTGGCTGGGCGAGCAGATTGACGAATTCGGCATCGGCAACGGCATCAGTTTATTAATCATGGCCGGCATTCTGGCACGCATGCCGAACGCCTTCCTCGATATGATTCGCAACAGCTCGTTGGAATTGGGCGGAAGTGTGGGCAAGTTCGGCCCGGAAAAATGGATTGTGATGGGAATCTTGTTCGTCAGCGTCGTGGCGGGCGTGGTGTATATGACCCAAGGTCAGCGCCGCATTCCGACGCAAAGCGCCAAACATGTGCGTGGCCGACGCGTGTTCGGCGGCACGCGGCAATATTTGCCGCTGCGAGTGAATCACGCCGGCGTCATGCCAATTATTTTCGCCAGCAGCTTACTGTTATTTCCGAATTTGTTATTCCGACAAATGGCTACGAGTTATGGCGGCTTTTGGGATAGTTTGAACGATGCGTTCACGCGTGGCACTTCGTACATCTATAACATCTCGTATGTGGCTTTGATTTTCTTTTTCTGCTATTTTTGGACTGCGATCATGTTCAACCCGAAGGACGTGTCGGACAATCTGAAAGATTTCGGCACGTTTATTCCAGGTTACCGGCCCGGCAAGCGCACCGAAGATTATCTGGAAAGAGTAATGGTGCGAATCACTTACGTCGGAGCTGCGTTCCTGGCGGTGGTGGCCATTGTGCCCACGTTGGTATCGGGCGCACTGGAAATTCCGTTTACTATTTCGCAATTTTATGGTGGCACGACGTTGCTGATTGCAGTGAGCGTGGCGTTCGATCTGGTGCAAAAAATCGACAGTCACTTGGTGATGCGTAATTACAAGGGATTGCTGGAGTAAGGCGGATCGTCGCTTAACGGCCTAACACCACCATGCGATTAGTTCTTCTGGGTCCTCCTGGCGCTGGCAAAGGAACACAAGCGCAAAGGTTAGTGGAATTCTTGCAAATTCCGCATCTGTCGACAGGCGATATGTTGCGAGACGCCATCGCCAAAGGCACCTCCGTTGGCTTGCACGCCAAACAGTTTATCGATCAGGGCAAATTGGTGCCCGACAATGCGGTGCTGCAACTTGTCGAACAACGATTGGAGCTTCCGGATTGCGGCACAGGCTTTTTATTGGATGGCTTTCCGCGCAGTTTGCCCCAGGCCCGAGCGGTTGATCAGTTTCTGGATGGCCGCGGAGAACCGCTCGATGCGGTGATTGAGCTGCAAGTCGATCAAGAGGAGGTGATCAAGCGACTGATGTCGCGGGGTAGGGGGGATGACAAGCCCGAGGTAATCCGCCAGCGAATGATTACCTATCAGGAACAAACGAAACCTCTTTCGGATTATTATCGTCAGGGCAAGATATTGCACGCGGTGGATGCCATGGGCACAATGGACGAAGTATTTTCGCGGATGCGTAAAGCCGTGGAGCAAATCAAAGTGCCACAGCGGTAGCCGCGGTAGCCGCTTCGAGGTAGGATAATTTGGCAGATAATGGTGGAAATCAGCAACCTGGCGGGCCTGGGTCGTGCCGCCCTTGGATTGCTCATCGATATCGACCCGGCGTGCCGAAGACAAATTCTCCCGTGACAAATTCACCCAAGTGCATCAACTTGCGTTCGCCTCGTGAATTGGGGCTCATGCGAAAAGCTGGGCTGGCGGTATGGGGCGCGCATCAGGCGGCGAAAGCCTTAGTCCGGCCTGGAATTACGACGGCCGAAATTGATGCAGTCATTGACGAATACTTTGCACGTTACCACGCCGTGCCGCTGTTTAAAGGCGTGCCCGGTAAAGTACCCTTTCCGGCTGCGACATGCACCAGCGTTAACGACGAGGTGGTGCACGGCATCCCAGGAGCGCGACGGCTGAACGCAGGCGATATTGTCAGCCTCGACACCGGCTGCAAGCTCAACGGCTGGTGTGGCGACTCGGCCTATACGCATCCGGTGGGCGCCGTGTCTGCCGACGTGCAGCGGTTGTTGGACGTGACCAAAGGAGTGCTCGATTTGGCCATTGAACTGATGGCCGTGAAAACTCGCTGGAGCGACGTGGCGCGCGAAATGGGCACCTATGTGCGGGATAACGGTTTTTCGGTTGTGGAAAACTTCGTCGGGCACGGCATTGGCCGCGATATGCACGAGGAACCGCAAGTGCCTAATTTCGTCACAGCGCAATTGAGACGGAGTCATGATTTTAATTTGGAACCGGGATTGGTTATTGCGGTGGAACCGATGGTGAACATGGGCACCAAGAAGACCAAAACGCTGCCCGATCATTGGACGCAAGTCACCGCCGATGGCCGTTACAGTGCCCACTTCGAGCACACGGTAGCGATGACGGGTGACGGTCCCTGGGTACTCACAGCCCCACCGCAGCCGGGCGAAGAATTTGACGATACCGTGCTGCGGGATCTTTTGGGTCGGGTGCCCCAAACTACGGGCTAGCCTATTTTCTCAGCGAGACTCCGAGAAAATAGGCGTTCTGAGCCCTTGAACAAATCGCGTGCCAAACCATATACTGAAAGGCTTTCAGTCCTGGCCGAAATCTATTGGAGCGATGGTTCGCTGAGGTATTTGGGTTATGAAAATCCGCGCCAGTGTTAAGCGCTTGTGTGACCACTGCAAAATTGTGCGCCGGAGGGGCGTAGTGTACGTGGTATGCAATAACCCGCGCCACAAGCAGCGGCAAGGTTGAGAAGGGGTGCTTGGGTGCCTCGGTTTCTGGTGTCTGAAACCGTATGTGCCAAGCATCCAGCATAGACCAGGCAATTCGACACCAGACTTTTAGAAACCACAAAAACAAATGCCACGTTTACTTGGCGTTGATATTCCGCCCGACAAACCAACGTTCATCTCGTTGCAGTACTTGTACGGCGTTGGGCCGCGAGTTGCCCGCGAGCTGTGCCACAAGGCTGGAGTGAATGAGCAGGCGCATGCTCGCGATTTGCACGAAGACGAAGTGGCGCGGATGGCCGCGCTGTTGGATAAAGATTATACGGTGGAAGGGCAGTTGCGCCGCCAAGTGACGCAGAACGTGGCCCGGCTGAAAGACATCGGCTGTTATCGCGGCATACGGCACCGGCGCGGTTTGCCGGTGCGTGGCCAGCGCACGCGCACCAACGCCCGCACACGCAAGGGCCCGAAGAAAACCGTCGCTGGTAAGAAGGGCGTAAAGGATATGAAGTAGTTGGATGTCTGGTGCCTGGATGTTTGGGCGCCAAGGCAGTTAGTCACGCGATTTCAAAAACCAAGACACGCAACCCCTCAGACACAATACAAACCATGGCTGTCGCCAAAACAACGAAACGAAAAGCGCGGCGGAACGTTACGGTAGGCATCGCCTTTATCAAGGCGACGTTTAACAACACCACCGTGACCATTACCGATACCAAAGGGGACGCGTTGTGTTGGGCGAGCGCCGGCACTTCGGGCTTCAAAGGTTCGCGCAAGAGCACGCCGTTTGCCGGACAGATGGCGGCTCAGCAAGCGGCGGAAAAGGCCACAAAGTTCGGCGTGAAGGAAGTGGAAGTGAAAGTTAAGGGACCGGGCAGCGGACGGGAAAGTGCGATCACGGCGCTGCAGGCGGCGGGGCTGACGATCAAATCGATCGAAGATATCACACCGCTGCCGCACAACGGTTGCCGGCCGCCTAAACGTCGCCGCGTGTAATTGAACAGTGTGTTTAATCGTACGTAGTACGGAAACAGAATCGGAAACATCACACAACGCTTAGTTTTAACAACGGAAATTATGGCTCGTACTACTGGACCTGTTTGTCGTTTGTGCCGTCGCGACGGATTAAAGCTCTTTTTAAAGGGCACGCGCTGTGACACACCCAAATGCGCCATTGAGCGGCGGGAAACGCCGCCGGGCATGGCCACCCGCCGTGGAAAGCTGACCGATTACGGCATCCATTTGCGCGAAAAGCAAAAAGTGAAGCATTATTACGGCGTGTTGGAGCGGCAATTTCGCGGTTATTACAGGCGGGCGGTGAAGGGCAAAGGCAATACCGGTGAAATGCTGATGAGCCTGCTGGAGCGGCGATTGGATAACATCGTCAGTCGGCTGGGTTTCGGCTTGTCCCGCGCTCAGGCGCGGCAGCTCATTTGTCATGGGCACATTACAGTGAATGGCCGCCGCTGCGACATACCTAGTTACTTGGTGCACGTGGGCGACGTCATTCGCGCGAAGAACCGCGGCAAGAGTTTGCAGGCCGTACAGACCTGTGTGGCCGAATATCATCGCGATATTCCCGATTTCCTTTCGCGAGTAGAAGGCGCCATTCCTGAAGGGCGCGTGAATCGTTTGCCGACCGCCGAAGATGTTTCGTTGGGCGGTATTCAAGCGAATTTGATTGTGGAGTTGTGTTCGAAATAGCGGGTCGATGTGCCTGAGTGTTTGGGCGCCTGGAGTCTGGTCAGCCGATCATGGGCCGACGGACGTTCAGGCGGCAGACACCCAGACACCAGACTTCGGAGGACTTTATGCATATTCGCTGGCGTGGATTGGAACTGCCCAGCCAAGTGGTTTGCGACGTGAAGACGTTGTCTTCCACTTACGGGAAATTTGTGGCCGAGCCGTTTGAGCGCGGCTTTGGCGTGACGATTGGCAATTCGCTGCGCCGCATTATGCTTTCCAGCCTGGAAGGCAGTGCCGTAACGCAAATCAAAATCCACGGCGCGCAGCATGAGTTCACTACGCTTCCTGGCGTGGTGGAAGATATGACCGACGTGGTGCTGAACGTCAAATCGCTAGTCGTGAAAAATCACACCGACCAGACGAAGGTGTTACGAATTGAAAAGAACACCCGCGGCGTGGTAAGCGGCGCCGACGTGCAGACCGACGACACCGTGGAAATCATCAACAAACATCACGTATTGGCCACGCTGACCGACGACGTGCCGTTTGTGATGGAAATGGTGATCGAAAGCGGCCGCGGTTATGTGCCGGCCAGCGAGCAGCCCAGCGTACAGGAAATCGGCATTATTCCTGTCGACGCCGTGTTCAGCCCGGTTTTGCGAGTGCGGTACGAAATTGAAGAAACCCGCGTTGGCCAGAAGACCAATTACGACAAGCTGACCATTGAGATTTGGACGAACGGTTCCATCGGTCCGGAAATGGCGCTGGTGGAAGCTGCTAAAGTCCTCCGCAAGCACTTGAATCCGTTTGTGCAATACACGGAGTTGGGTTCACGGGTGGGCGGAGCGGGGCGAACGGTTGGAATCGGTGGACCGATGGATGGCGCCATCGAGCAGAAATTGGCCATGACGTTGGCCGATTTGAAGCTGTCGGTGCGGGCATCGAACTGCCTGGAAAGCGAAAACATTCAAACCGTACGGGACTTAGTGCAGCGATCCGAAGATCAGCTTCTGGAAGTACGCAACTTCGGCGAGACTACCCTGCGGGAAGTAAAAGAAAAATTGACCGAACTGGGTCTGCGCCTGGGCATGCGTGTGCCGGCACCAGTTTAAGAATATTGACGAGAATCGTTTCAAGACCAACAAGCAGATCGTTTATTCGATCTAGGTCAGGGAGAGTTCACCGTTATGCGACATCGTAAACGAGGCCGAGTGTTAGGGCGTTCGCCGGCGCACCGCAAGGCGCTATTTCGAAACTTGGCCAGCGCGTTGTTTTTAACCGAGCTGGATAAAGACGATTACCTCGACGAGAAGCAGGCGGCGAAGGTTAAAGGCCGGATTATCACCACGCTGCAAAAAGCCAAGGAAGTACGGCCACTCGTGGAGCGCTGCATCACGATTGCCTGCCGGGCGCAGGCCGCGCTGAATGACGCCAAAGAGCTGGGCAGTACTGCCGAGCGAAACAGTAACGAGTGGCGTAAATGGCGCAAAAGCAAGCAATGGCAACAATGGGCCGCCGCCATGGCTCCGGTGGTTAGAGCCCGGCGACGGTTGATTTGTCTGCTGGGCCGCAAGCGTGCAGCCCAACTATGCTTTGAAGTGGTTGCTCCGCGGTTCATCGATCGTCCCGGGGGATACACGCGGATTATGAAGCTGGCGACGCCGCGTTTGGGCGATTCCGGCACGCGAGCTATTTTGGAATTTGTCGGCGTGCGCGACCGTGCCACCAAGCCGGCCCCAGCGCCGAAGTTTGAAACGCAGCCGGCCAGCGCGAAGGCTTAAATCGAGCCTGTGCTAGCAAGGCTGGCTCGCATTGACGCCGCTGGCGTGCCGGTTTACTCTACCCGGCCCATTTCGGGCTCTTATCGGACCGCTGTTCTTCTCTCGGCCATAACCTATCTCGAGCGATGGTGTGCGCGATGGATTGCTATTTGCGCCAGGCATGCCTATTGGCGGCGATCACATTTGTGGTCTGTGCCGGCGTAGGTGGTTGCCATTGGGGACCGCCATCGTCGCCGCACGGAGAATCGCTACTTAAGCCGGTGGATCTGTCCGATGATGGCGTGCAACTGGAAATCATTTCCGTTCGGTTTTCTGCGCACGATGATCAGATTAACGACGCCATGTGGAATGAAATCGACGAGCAGCAATTACCGCTGCCGTTACGGCAAGCCTTAGCCAGCAATGGTTTTCGCGCCGGCATCGTCAGCGGTCAATTGCCGGCGGCGCTTGCTCGGATGATCGCCGCGGCGGACAAAAAGCCTGCCACGGCAACGGAGGCAGCTGCGCGGTTGGAGCAAAGTTCGGCCATCAGCCGCAAGCAGATGCAACTGCATTCCGGCTGGCGAGGCGAAATTATTGCTTCCAATATTTATCCTGAGGTTCCGCTGTTTATGTGGGAGCAAGGGAAACTGTCGGGGCACACCTACCAGCAAGCACAAGGCATTTTGGCCGCCAAAGCGAAATCGCTTGGCGACCGGCGAGTTACGCTGCAGTTAGTGCCAGAATTACACTATGGCCAGGAGCAGCAAACTTGGATTTCCGAAGATGGCCGTTTGCTGCCGCAGTCGGGCAAACCCAAGCATGTATTCGATCGTTTGACCATGGATGTCACATTGGCCGCAGATCAGATGTTGGTATTAACCACGCTACCGGATCTGCCGGGCACGTTGGGTCACTATTTTTTCACTGAGCCGCAGTCCGATGCGGACGCAGTGCGACAAAAGTTGACCATAATCCGACTGGCCCAAACCCGATATGATGATCTATTCACGGCACCGGCCGTTGACAACCAAGCTATGAGCGCTTCCGTGCAAGCGGCGCCGAAAGTACAGCCTAGCCCGCAATCGCTGAAGGCCTCGGAGGAGAAATCGGTCGCGGAAAAGCAAGCTTTTACCATGGCCGGTGAACAGCGGTTGCTGAAGTGAACTGGCGTGATCATGCGCGGTGGCAGTTTCCGCTAGATTCCGCCGCCGCTAGTGCCGGCGCCTTCCCGGGCGAAGATTTTATCAAACCGCACTCGGTTTTCGCGGGTTAGCCTTTCGCAGTCGATTAGCATTTTTTCACGATCTGGGTATTCCAGCAGCCGGGCCAGTTTGATTTGTTCTTCGGGATCATCCGGCAAATCGTGACGGGCTGTGGTATTCATCAAGCGCAAGCGACTGACCATGGCCAGCAGCACGCGGTAACTAGTGCTGAAAAAATCGAAATCCTCTCGTGAAATCGCCCCAATGTGCTCGAGCTTTTCCAGCGCATCAAGCGTGGCTGGCACGCGCACTTCTGGATGCTTACCGCCATGCTTAAGTTGCAGCATTTGAGCGACGAATTCCACATCGACCAGGCCGCCGGGCCCACGTTTTAAATTCGCTGTTTTGGCGGTGTGCTCCATGCGATGGCGCATGTTGCGGATTTCATCGGCATATTCCGGATGCCATGGGCGCAGATAGGCACAATCGATCACGGTTTGCATTGCTATGGCGGCGGCTTTGGGCGAGCCATACACCACCCGAGCTTTGCATAAGGCCTGCCGTTCCCACAGTTGACCGCTGCCTTCTTCAAAGTACCGGCGAAATTCGGCAAGCGATGTGGCCAGCGCTCCACTTTTACCCGTCGGACGCAGCCGGGGGTCAATTTCGTACAACCGGCCATGCGGGCCCAATTGACTGCCGGCTTTGATGACGCGCTGTCCCAGCTCGCTGAAAAAGTGCTGATTGGTGCTGGTTTCGCCGCTGCGCTTGCTGCGGCGTGCATGGAAGGTGGCGCCGTCGGCTTCATACAAAAACACCATGTCCAAGTCGCTGTGATAATTGATTTCGCGACCACCGAACTTGCCCATCGCCAGGACGATAAATTCGGAGTTTTGGCCCAGTTGTTCTCCCTCGGGAATCATCGGCTCGCCCATTTTGGCGACCAGCTTGTGATGTTCGGTGCGCGTGATCAGCCGCAAGCAGGCCTCGGCAATATCGGCCAGGGCGCTGCAGGTGGCGACAATATCTTCTTTGCCCAAAATATCGCGTACGCCGACCCGCAGCACCTGGGCGTTTTTGAAGCTATGCAAAATCAGGTCGAGGTCTTCCGCGCCGTGGGCCAGCTCGTTGAGATTTGCTTCCAGCGTTTCGCGCGTTGGAAGCTTGTCCAGCACGAGGCTGTCCATCAGTTCGTCGATCATCCCGGGGTTGCTAATCAAGATGCTCGACAGATAGGGACTAGATGCACACAGCTCAACATACATGTGCAGGGATGGTGGATTGAAACTGAATAGTTCCCACAGCACGCCTTTACCCCCCAGCGAATCGCTCACCTTGCTTAAATTGACGAGCGTTTGATCCGGGTCGGGCGTGGCAGCAATCGCCGGCACCAGCCGTGGTGCGATCGACGCCAAGAAATGCCGGCACCGGCGCGTGGATAGAAAGCGGATGCGCTCCTGCGAGAGCGTCATTAGGTTCTGATACGCCATTTGCGAATCGTGGAATGGGTAGCGCCCCAAGACGCCGGTAATTTGTGCCGGCTGCGGATCGGGATCCAAAATCAAATCGACTTCCGGTTCTGGATTGCCTTCATCGCCAAAAGCGTCGTGCAAAAGATGATCAAGAATTTTCCGATTCAGTACGGTTCGCTGCTTGTAGTCAGCGGTAAATGCATCCAGCGCCGGTCGTTCAGGCGTATCTGTATAACCCATGCGAATGGCCAGCCGCCGTAATTCTTGATTTGAGATGGGCAGCAAATGCGTTTGCAGATCGAACATCAATTGCAGCCGATGCTCAGTTTTCCGCAGAAACGCATAGTTCTCCTCCAGGATGGTTCGTTCCTGGTGCGTGAAGCAGCCGCTATTTTCCAGCATGGCGATGGCTATCAGTGTGTTGCCTGTATGCAGTTCCGGCAGATCGCCGCCGCTGAGCAACTGCAGAAACTGGATGGTAAACTCAATATCGCGGATGCCGCCGTGGCCGGTTTTGACGTTTCGCAAATCGGCGCCCTCCGATTTCACATTCTGCTCAATTCGTCGCTTCAGCGCTTTTATGCCGGCGATATCGGCCCGGCTGAGGTAGCGACGATAAATCCACGGCTCCAATTGTCGCAAAAACTCCTGGCCGAAATCCAAGTCGCCCGCCGCCGCTCGGGCTTTTAAAAATGCTTGTCGTTCCCACGTGCGGCCCGACACATCGTAATAGTGCAGCGCGCTTTCCAAACTGGGCACCATGGGGCCGTGTTGGCCTTCGGGCCGCAGCCGCAAATCGACGCGGTAGGCTGTGCCTAAGTTTGTCGGCTCGGTGAGCAGCTTGATGAGGTCGCGCGCCAGACGATCAAAGAATTCAACGTTGGAAAGTGCCCGCTGTCCATCCGTCTCGCCATCGGTCTCGTATAGGAAAATCAAATCAATGTCGCTGGAATAGTTCAGTTCGCCGCCGCCAAGTTTTCCCATAGCCAGGACGGCAAAGCGGGAAGGCTGACCGTCGGACCGCCGTGGAACGCCGCGTTTTTGCTCGAGAATGTTTCTGGCGAAACGAAATGCGGCTTCCAAAATTGCATCGGCCAGATGCGAAATTTGTCCAGTGACGATTTCCAATCGCTGTCCGCGGATGATATCGCCATAGGCAATTCGCAAAGTTTCGCGGCGCTTGAACCGGCGCAGGGCGGTCATTACGGAGCGTTCGTCATTCAGCACCGCTACTTCCGCGCATAGTTCATCGACGATTACATTCCGCGCCACCGGTTGCCCCTCGGTCATGCGCAAAAGATCGTACGCTTCCGAATCGATTACCAATAAATCGCTGAGATATTGGCTGGTCGAAAAAATCTGGAGCAAAATGGGCAGCGCTTCGCGATCGCGCTCAAACAGCGTAGCCAGCGACAGCGGATTGCGGGTGGCGGCAATAAAGCGGTCCAGGTTGTTCAGCGCCATGTCGGCGTCGCTGAGCCGTGGCAAGTGTTCGGCAAATTGATCGCACATGTTGCCCAGCAAATCGAGCGTAATGCCGGACATAGCCATACGGATCAGGCTAGCATGGGCCCGATCGACGTCGTCCAACTTCCAAGCGGCCAGCCAGCGGCCCGCTTCGTGAGGATGATCCAGATAATGGCGAAGTTGGGTAATGTCCATGGAAGCTGTCATTATGCCGAAAGGATTGCTTGAAAATCTAGGTGCTGGCATCTAAGCGGGATTGCTTTCCGGATACTTTCGCCGGCGGCAATTGATATTGCTTCAGCGGCTGCGCGAAGAAAAGATGTTAAGCCGAAATCCTGGGTTGAGCGACGTAATCGGTCGCTTTTCCGCTATTCCCATTGAACCGCGAGCCCATCGAAATGTCTCCGCCCAGCTCACCCGCCGTTTGCAATCTAGAGGAAGACCTTTCAACCGGCGAAATCGTTGCTGCGATGAACGACGTCGCTGGTCCGCCGAAGCACCAAGACCTGATCTACGACATCGGAATGCACAAGGGAGAAGATACGGAATTCTACCTGCGCAAGGGTTTCCGCGTGGTCGCTTTCGAAGCCAACCCGGAGCTGGTTGGGTTTTGCAAGGCTCGTTTTCGGGAGTTCATCGAATATGGCCGCCTGACCATTATTGAAGGCGCCATTCTCGAGTCGAACACTTTATTACCAGGCCAAAAAACAGTCCAATTTTATGTGAGCAAATTGAATTCAGTTTGGGGAACTGTTTGCGAAGAGTGGGCGCAGCGGAATGAGCGGATGGGTGATTCCAGCACACCCGTCGAAGTTGACGTGATTGATATGGCGGCTGTGCTGGAAGAGTACGGGGTGCCACGTTACATGAAAATCGATATCGAAGGCTGTGATATGGCATGCGTCAGTGCATTGCGAAAATTTTCCGTTCGGCCGGATTACGTTTCGCTCGAATCGGAGAAAACTGGATTTAATAGTATCCAACAGCAAATCGACGCTTTGGCGGAGTTGGGATACGACGCGTTTCAGGCCGTGGAGCAATCCAAAATCCATCGTTGCCAGGTGCCGCCATTGCCGCCGAAAGAAGGTAAATACGTAACGCATCAGTTCGAGGAAGGCTGCTCGGGCTTGTTTGGCGCCGAACTGCCGGGGGGCTGGAAATCACGCCGCGAGATTTTGAGCCATTTCCGAATCGTTTCGCTGGGCTATCGGCTGCTAGGCGATGACAGCGTGATGAGCCGTTGGCGATTTCCATTGGCACGAATGATACGATCGCTCACGCGCAGCTTCTTGAAATTTATCACCGGCTCCGCAGTTCCCGGTTGGCATGACACACATGCCCGGCACGCCAGCGCCGCGGCAAGCAGGACGTAGGTCTGTGGTCCGACACGTGGCGAAACTGCCCTCCAGTCGTGCTGATTGATCACTGTGCTTGAAGTTCTACCGGCTGGCATCGCGCGACAACCATGGGCTATATTGAATCCCACGGAGAACATTATGCCCAATATTCAACGTATTACGCCGTTTTTTTGGTTCGACACTGAGGCGGAAGAAGCGGCCAAATTCTACACATCAATTTTTAAGAACTCCCAAATTACTACGGTCACTCGTTATAGCGAAGCCGGGCGCGAGGTTCACGGGAAACAGCCCGGTACCGCGCTAACCGTGGGGTTCTTGCTGGACGGGCAACACTTCACGGCGCTAAACGGCGGTCCGCAGTTCAAATTCGGCGAGGCAGTTTCGTTCGTCGTTCATTGTGAGACGCAAGAAGAAGTGGATTACTATTGGGAAAAGCTCGGCGCTGGAGGCGATTCCAAAGCCCAGCAGTGCGGTTGGCTGAAAGACAAATTCGGCCTGGCCTGGCAAATTGTCCCAGATGCCATGATTAAGATGCTTACCGATCCGGACAAAGCAAAGTCCGGCCGCGTGATGCAAGCCTTGATGCAAATGAAAAAGCTTGATCTGGCCGCGCTGGAACGAGCTTACGCAGGCTAGTTTCCCAACTGTCTGATGTTAGTGACGCAAGCTAGTTGCCGGCAGGCTTTTAGATTGCTGCGGGAACCGATCTTGGATTGCTTGTACGGTTAATCCGCCTTCACGCAGCGCTTCCATCGCGCGCACGCAGGCATCGGCCGCTGGGATGGTGGTCACGCACGGCACGCCATGCTGCACGGCGGCGGCCCTAATGCGCCCTTCGTCGGTGCGGGCCCCTTTACCGCTGGGCGTGTTCATAATCAATTTCACCGTGCCGTTTTTCAAGTGATCGAGCAAATTGGGATGGCCTTCTTGTAATTTTTTTACCGCTTCGACAGGGATGCCCGCCTGCGTGAACGTTGCTGCGGTGTTTACGGTGGCCAGCAAATTGTACCCCATCGCAACTAATCGCCGGGCCAGTCCGACCATATATTCCTTCTGTGCAACCGAAGCGACGCTAATGAAAATACTGCCGCTGGTGGGCAACACCACGCCGGCGGCCAACTGGCTCTTTGCAAAGGCAATGGGAAAGCTCTCGCTCACCCCCATTACTTCGCCAGTGGATCGCATCTCGGGCCCGAGCACAATATCGACACCGGCAAACTTCACAAACGGAAATACGCTTTCCTTTACCGATACCTGGACCGGAATCGGCTCGCTATGCAGCCCTTGTTCTGCGAGCGAAACTCCAGCCATCACCTTTGCGGCGACGCCAGCGACAGGCAGCCCCGTAGCCTTGGCGACAAACGGTACGGTGCGACTGGCCCGGGGATTTACTTCCAGCACGTACAACACCTGGTGGCCTTCTTCTCGCTTGATGGCGTACTGCACATTCATCAGTCCGACCACGCGCATGTGCTTGGCCATCGCCGTCGTGGCATCGCGAATTTCTTGCATAATAGGGCCGCTCAAACTGTACGGCGGCAAGGCACAAGCTGAATCGCCCGAGTGAATGCCCGCCTCTTCAATGTGTTCCATGATGCCGGCCACAATAACGCGCTGGCCGTCGCCGATGGCATCGACATCGACTTCAATGGCATCTTCCAAAAATCGATCGATCAGCACCGGTTGCCCTTGCGACACGACAAACGCCTCAGCCACAAAGCGTTCCAGTTGCGATTGATCGTAGCAGATTTCCATCGCTCGCCCGCCGAGCACAAAACTGGGCCGCACCAAGTTCGGATAGCCAATGCGCGCCGCTTCGGCCCGGGCCTCGACCATCGTGCGGGCAATACCATTGGCCGGTTGCCGCAAACCTAATCGCTGCAAAAGACGCTGGAATTTTTCGCGGTCTTCGGCATCTTCGATCGTATCGACACTCGTGCCGATAATCGGCACGCCAGCCGTGGATAGCGCTCGGGCCAAATTCAGCGGCGTTTGTCCGCCGAACTGCACAATCACGCCGTCGGGCTGTACACGGTCGCAAATGTTCAGCACGTCTTCGGCCGTCAGCGGTTCGAAGAACAGCAGATCGCTCGTGTCGTAGTCGGTGCTGACCGTTTCCGGGTTGGAATTGATCATCACGCTTTCGATGCCCAACTCCCGGAGTGCAAAACTGGCGTGGCAACAGCAGTAATCGAACTCAATTCCCTGGCCAATGCGGTTTGGCCCGCCGCCCAAAATCACGATCCGCTTTCCGCCCGGTGGCTTGGGCGGGACCTCGTCTTCGGTTTCGTAGGTGGAATAATAGTAGGGGGTATGCGCTTCGAATTCAGCGGCACAAGTGTCGACTGACTTGAACGTCGCTATTATGCCCCGGCGCTTACGGTCGGCCCTCAGTTCCATTTCGGTCGTGCCAAGCAATATCGCCAGTTGCCGATCGGAAAATCCGAACTGCTTGGCGCGGCGGAACAGGGCATCGTTCACATTGCTCAGGTCCGATTGCCGCCGCCACTCGTCTTCCAATTCGATAATCTGCTGCAGCTGATCCAGGAACCACGGATCGATGTATGTCAGCTCGTGAATTTCTTCGATGCTCATCCCGTCTTTGAAGGCGTAACGCACGTACCAAATGCGGTCAGCACCGGGTACCGCCAACTTGGCGCGAATTTCCTCACGCCCAGGCTGGTACGGTGTGCCCCATAAGTCTTTGCTGTCGCAGCCGAAGCCAAAGCTGCCCACTTCCAGACCGCGGAGTGCTTTTTGAAACGCTTCTTTGAATGTGCGACCAATGGCCATGGTTTCGCCCACGCTTTTCATTTGCGTGGTCAGGCGGCTATCGGCCTCGGGGAATTTCTCGAAGGCAAATCGCGGCACTTTCACCACCACGTAATCAATGGTGGGCTCAAAGCATGCCATTGTTTCACGGGTAATGTCGTTGGGCAATTCGTGCAGCCGGTAGCCGACGGCCAATTTCGCGGCGATCTTCGCAATTGGAAAACCGGTGGCTTTGCTCGCCAAGGCGCTGGACCGGCTGACGCGCGGGTTCATTTCGATCACCGTCATCCGCCCGTTGCGCGGGTGAATGGCGAATTGAATATTCGATCCGCCCGTTTCCACACCAATTTCGCGGATGATTTCCAGCGAGGCGTCACGCATCCGCTGATATTCTTTATCGCTGAGCGTTTGGGCCGGAGCCACGGTAATCGAATCGCCCGTGTGAATGCCCATGGGATCAAAATTCTCGATCGAGCAAATGATGACCACGTTATCGTCTGCGTCGCGCATCACCTCCATTTCGTATTCTTTCCAACCCAAAATACTTTCTTCGATCAGCACTTCGTGCGTCGGCGATAGATCCAGACCGCGGCGAACAATGGTGTCGAACTCTTCCCGGTTGTAAGCAAAGCCGCCGCCGGTGCCGCCAAGCGTGAAGCTGGGGCGAATGACGCACGGCAGACTGATTTCCTTAATCGCCTCGCGGGCTTCGTCCAGCGAATGCACCGTGCTGCCACGGGGAATATCCAGGTCGATTTTGAGCATCGCCTGTTTGAATAGCTCGCGATCTTCAGCCTTAGCGATCACCTCGGCATTGGCGCCGATCATTTCCACGCCGTACTTTTCCAGCACGCCATGCTTGGCGAGGTCCATCGCCAGATTCAGGCCAGTCTGCCCGCCGAGGG
>DASXPQ010000350.1:0-8978 GCA_036493575.1 Pirellulales bacterium | reverse complement strand
ACAATTTGCGCGAAGCTGTAATCTTGAAACGCCCGGTGATAAATTCTGGCGCCATTCAGCTTGCCCAATCCCAGCAGCATCATTTTCATCAAGCCGCTTTCAATGTCGCCGGTGAAGTCGGTATGCGGCTTGATGCGCCCGCACAACACCACATGATCGGCCTGGCAAGCAAACCGATCGACATGAACTGGAAAACCCTCCGCTGCTTGCCCGACAATTTCGGTGTCCATGCTGGCCCGAATCGGACAGCCACAAAACTCCTCCGTGATACCGTACGACGTCAGCACATTGCGCTGTCCCTCGGCGGTCGCCCCACCATGGCTTCCCATCGCGGGAATGATAAACGGACTGGCACCGATACTACTTAGGTGTTTGCTAATTGCCCGAATAATCTGCGCGATGTTGGCAATGCCGCGGCTGCCGGCGGTAATAGCCACGCTTTGCCCAGGCCTGATTTTTTCCCGCAAGTTCAACCGCGAAAGCTGCCGCTCTACTTCGCCCGGGATATCGTCCACCCGCGGACGCTCGAATTTCTGGCGAAGACGGAAGAACTGGGGATAATTGCTAGCAGTCATGGCGACGGTGGGTAAGGCAATTTAGGCGTGAAATCAAACCAGCTGGATCGCTTCCATCATAAACCAGATGACGGGCGACCGTCGATCCGCCAGGAATTGGGCACTCCACAAATTCCCTCTGAAATTCATGCTCCCCCGTCGACTAGCAAGCGCGATTCATATGGTCCCAACGAGTCAAAATCTCTAAGATTCCCGCCCCTTCAGATAGCAGTCAGACTGGAACAATCTCTGGCAAGGAGGCCAGCAGATGGCTAGCGTTTCGCAACGACGCACGCGCCGACAGGGAAGTTACGCACCAGCGCCGGCGCGCGCCTATAGCCCGCCAAAACGCCGCTGGCCAAAAAGGCTTGTACTGGGACTTACGTTCCTGGTGATTCTGGTGCTGTTGTTGCCCATGATCATTGCCAAAACGCCGCTGCGCGATGCTCCGCTTCGCCTGGCCTTGCGCAGCATGCATGGAACCGTGCAGGCCGGTGGTGCTTCGCTGTCGTGGTTTGCCCCGCTGGAATATACCGACATTGAAATCCGCAACGATCGTGGCGAACTGCTCGTATCCCTAGCCAAAGTCCAAAGCGAGCGCTCGCTGTATGGCCTGCTGTCTAACCTGAACGATTTGGGCACGTTTCGCATTGAACGTCCGCAGATAAGTGTTGCGCTGCGTCCCGACGGCAGCAATTTAGAAGACTTGTTTGCCAAGGAAAAAAATCCCTTCGCCAAGTCCCTGCCGCCGCAACCTCAGCAGGCAAACGACAGCCTACATTTGCCGGTGCTGACGGCAGAAATCATTGATGGCACCATCAACCTGGTCGATACTGCCAGCGGCCAAAAGTGGCTCATCGATAAGTTCAATTTGCACGTGCGTACCGCGCCGGATAGTGCCTTGCCCGTGGAAGTGATGGTTTCGGCCGAGGTGCCTGTCGATGGGCGTGCCGCCCAAGTTGCAGTTTCCAGCGCGCCGGCGCCTGGCGGCGGCTGGGATCATATCGATGCCAAAATCGATGCCCTGCCGTTGGCCATGTTCCGCGGCTTTGCCGATCGCGTAGCGCCCGGCCTGCAGTTGAACGGTACTCTGTCCACCAATTTGCGTGTCGATGGCATCGGTGCCAATCAGCCGAGCCAAAGTACGCCAGGGCAAAACCCCATTAGCCAAATCGCCTCGGGGCCAATTCAAATCTCCGGGTCGATTGAATTAGATAACGTGGCAGCCACCGGCGGTCCACTGGGGAGCGACCGGCTGACGTTGGCTCGTGTCGATATGCCGTGCAAAGTGGCATTTCAAAATCATCAAATTAACATCGACCAAATTGGTCTGAATTCCGAAATTGGCCAACTCAGCGTAAAAGGCGCAGTCGCACTGTCTGAACAGCAGCCGGCGCAAGCCACAGCGGCCAGCCTGCCCCCCTCCACGCTGAACGTCGATGCCCAACTCGATTTAGCCAAACTTGCCGCGCAGTTACCATCTACGCTGCACGTGCGGTCTGGCACGCAAATTACCTCCGGCCAATTGCGTTTATCGCTGGCCGCCAAGTCCGATGCTGCTGGCCAGGCGTGGAACGGCCAGTTTACCGCCAGCGATTTAGCTGCCAATTACAATGGCCGTCGACTGACATGGGATCAACCCATCAGCGTCCAATTGGCCGCCCGCGACCAGGCCGGCAATTATTCGATCGACGCCTTCAATTGCACTTCCAGTTTCTTGTCGATTTCCGGCCACGGCTCGCTCGATCAATTTCAGGCCGAAGGACAATTCGATTTAGATCGCATGATGACCGAGCTGAGCCAGTTTGTCGATTTAGGTTCAGTGAAGCTCGGCGGCCGCGGCGATGGACGTATCCATTGGTCGCACGGTCTCTCCGGGGAGTTCCAAACCGGCGCCGACGTTCGTTTGCAGGCCCTTCAAATTGCTCTGCCGGGTAAGCCCGCGTGGCAAGAAGATTCCGTAGCGGTTTCGGCCACCGCCTCCGGCCTCATCGACAACCTTACGTTTGCCACACTTAGCGCGGCAAACATCCGACGATTAGACTCGGCACAGTTCACTGCAACCGTTGATAACCAGGCCGCAAATACCCATGAAGAAGTCGTTGCCAAACTCTTGCAAGCGGAAGACAAACTCGCCACTGGCAACCGCTGGCCGCTTGAAATTCAGGCGCAGGGACAGCTCGGCCGCTGGTGGCCGCGGATTGCATCCTGGTTAGGAATACAGGACCTCGATTTCAGTGGCGCTTGTTCGCTCACTGCACAAGCAGCTTATTCCGCTCAAGGTTTGGAAATTCAACAAGCCAAAGCCACTTGCAATAACTTGCACGCCTGGGGTTGCAGCACAGTGTTTATCGACGAACCCGTCGTGCAATTGGAATCTGTGGGCAACTACGATTTCGCTCACAATCAACTCTCGCTGAACCACACAGCCTTGCTGAGCAGTACGGCATCGCTGCAAACCGATGCAGCCACGCTCTCCATCCCCCCCGGCGGTGCCGTCACCATTCAAGGAAATCTGGCATACCAGGCCGATTTGACGCGGCTTTCGCGCTGGTTCAGCGATCCCCGCATCACGCCAAAATACACTCTGGCAGGCCGGCTGATTGGCAGCGTCGACGTCGCCCGCACCGGCGCCATCATCAACGGCAAGCTTGACGCCGGCGTCGACAATTTCGCCGTCTATGTATTGGCCGAATCAGACAGCAAACCACGCAACGGTTTGCGGAACACCGCGGCGGCTCCTCAGCTCGTGTGGCAGGAAAACCGCCTCACGCTTGCCGCCACCGCCGGTCTCGACCGGGCCGCCGACACCATGCAATTGGACTCCCTCGATGTAGGCTCGCAAGCATTAACTCTCCACGCCGCGGGGAAAATTAATGATGTCAGTGCGCAGCAAAATATCGATCTGAAAGGAAAAATCAATTACGACTGGGCCTCGCTCAGCGCGCTGCTGAAACCTTATTTAGGCAATCGTGTCGAAATTTCGGGTCGCCAATCGCGCGACTTCGCAGTCCACGGCCCATTAAACTCGAAAGATAAGGTCGAATCGCTTGCCGGCGGCTCGACAGACCAGTTCGCCTGCCTGCGCTCTCTCACCGCCGATGCAGCGGTCGGCTGGACCCAGGCCCAACTCTATGGCTTGCAAACCGGCAACTTAGATGTGACCACTCATTTGGAAAACGGCACGGCAACTTTTAAACCAATTGAAACAATCCTCACCGCCCAGCGCAGCTCCGGCCAGTTAAGCATCACGCCGGTGATCCATTTGTCCCACGGCCCGCCCGAGCTCGTGCTTGGCAAAGGCACCATCCTCAGCAATGTGCAAATTTCCGACGAGTTAAGCGACTCCTGGCTCAAGTTCGTTGCACCGATGGTTACAGATTCGACACGTACCGAAGGTTCCTTTTCAGTCGAACTCGACGGCGCGCGTGTGCCTCTGGCAGATCCCAAAAAAGCCGACGTAGGTGGCCGCCTGATCGTGCAAAACATGACTGTCACGCCCGGACCGCTGTTCCGCACCTTCGTGGTCATCGGCCAACAAGTAGAGGCCTTGGTACAAGGCCGCATCCCCTCTGCCGGCCTCAACGGCGACACAGCGCTTCTAAAAATCGACGATCAAAAAGTCGATTTCCATCTAGTCGACGGCCGCGTCTACCACCAGGGGCTCTCCATGCAGGTCGGCCAGGTCACCATGCGTACTCGAGGTTGGGTCGGACTCGATGAATCGGTCAATATCGTCGTCGAAATTCCTGTCAAAGACGAGTGGACCCGGCAGCGTAACAGCCCGTTGGCATCTTTGGACGAATCGACCATTCGCATTCCCATTGTCGGCAATCTGAAGGATCCCAAGTTCGATACCCGTATCATGGCCAAACTGCTGGCAGCCATTCCACGTGCGGCAATCGAAAGTGGGCTAAACAAAACGCTGGACCGCCTGTTGCCGCAGCGCTGATTGTCTTCTATTTCATGAACTGCCTTCGTGGTGGATTTCGCTGAATCCTCCGCTTGCCGGTTGACTCGCTGCAGCTTATTGTTCACCATAAACGCCCATCGCGCCTGTTGCTTTCTGGCAGTTGTCGACTTGCGCAATTCGGACTCGGACACCTCTCTTCTGCGATAATCGCTGGTTATGAAGCTCCATTTATTGGGTACCGGCGGCTACCATCCTAATGCATGCCGCCACACCGCTTGCTTCATGTTGCCAGAAATGGGAATTTTGCTGGATGCCGGCACAGGCATGTTCCGCGCGCAAGACCATTTGAGCACATCGCATTTGGACATTTATCTAACGCATGCCCACCTCGATCATGTAATGGGCCTGACTTTTCTGTTCGACGTGCTGGCCGGCAGAAAAATGGATCGCGTCACCATCCATGCCATGCCTGACAAACTGGCGGCCATCGATCAGCATTTGCTCAATGAATTGATCTTTCCCGTCAAACTGCCCTACGAAATGCGCCCCCTCGCGCAAGACGCTCCGCTTGCTGGCGGCGGCAAGTTGCGCCACTTTCCGCTGATCCATCCAGGCGGATCGGTCGGTTACCGGCTCGATTGGCCAGGGCATTCCATGGCGTATGTGTCCGACACCACCACGCCAGGGGCGACAGCTGCGTACATCGACGAAATTCGCGGCGTCGATCTGTTAATCCACGAATGCTACTTTCCCGACGGCATGGAAAAAATGGCCAACCTGACCGGCCATAGTTGCTCCACCCCGGTGGCACAGGCTGCCAAAGCCGCGGGCGTGAAACGATTGCTGCTCGTCCACATGAACCCGGCGAGCACTGCCGACGATTCCATCGGGCTGCCAGGCATCCGCCAAATCTTTCCTGGGGCAGAAATCGCTAGCGAGGACACCGTCGTGGAATTCTAAACGCGGGCGCTGGAATCATTAGAAGAGTCAGTCCAGCCAGTCTTCTTCTTTCAATCGCTCCGGCACGTAGGTTTCTGTCACGTAGCTGATGTCTTTGGAAATCAGCGATTCCACTTCCAGCTTGAAGCCGTTTTTCAGCATCCGCTCAATTTACTTCTGCCACGGTTTCTTGTGCGCAAACCACGGATAGCTGGCAATTTGCTTGGCGCGCTTGATGTCGGCATCGTTCAGGGCAATTTTTACGCTATTCGACAGCTTGCAGCGCTCGAAATCGATGCTGCGTAGTCCGATAAATTTAACGTCCGGAATGGCCATCCGCTTACTCTCGTAAGCCAGGTTGATGGAACCTTGCTTAAGCACACTGTAGATGTAATATCCCCATGGATCATTATCCAGCAAACAATAAATTGGCAGTTTCAGCTCTTGGTGCATGCGGCATAGCAGCCTGCGCACTCCGCGAGTCGGCTGGCCGGCCCCATGGGTCAAAATGCATTTGTGCTTGCGCCAAAACTTGTCTTCGTTAAATCGCTGCCACACCGTGTCCTTTTCAACATGCAAAATAAACTTGGCGTCGCATTTTTTGAACTCAATTCGCTCCGGCTCCACAATCGACGGAATGCCGTACCCGCCCGACCCCATCCGCGTGCAATCAATTTCGTCTCCGCTATCCACCAGCGTAATCGGGCCCACCATGTCGCCGCGCTTTTGGGCATACAGATGCAATTCCTCGCGCAGGCTATTCAGCGTAACTTCCAAATCCTCAATCACTGGATCACATTCATTTTGATCGGAAAACGTTTCTTCCTTGGTACCTTCAATCGTGTGCTTCAATAGATAAAACATTCCTCGCAAGCTCGTCGTCTTGGACTGGCCAATCAGCTTGTTGCAGCCGCTCGCCACCAGCATCGTCTGCATGTAACTTTTCGCCTGCGATAGGTTGAACAACTGCCGGCGATTCTTTGCGCTCCCCATTTCGATAAATCGCTTCACCCGGTTGTACTTCACGTTCGATAAATTACGCGCCGGTATGTCCAAATAGGGGTCTCGCCGTTTTTCCGCGGAAACAACCACATCGTTAGCCATCTCTTTCAACACCCCCAGCGTTTTCTTGTCGCGCGGGGTCAGCTTTGCCGGTTCGCCCGATGCGGAACCATTGCCGGCGCCAGATTTGCGAGCTTGTTTGGCCATGATGATAAAAACCAGATGTCAGAATCAGAAATAAAAGTGCCCGAATTAAGAGCCAGTTTTCGCAGCGTCGCCAGCAGTGGCTAGACTCGGAACGCCGGCGTTTTCCACAATCAGCACGCTGCCGCCGTAATCATTTTCATCCGCCTCTTCAATCGGCTTACCGTCTTCTCCCAGCACTTCATCGGCTTGGGCAGTTTTCTTTTTCGCCACCGCAAGCAACTTCTCGTACAGCGCTTTCACATTCGTCCGATTAATCTCGCCCACGGCGCCAGCCACTTCCCCCAAATATCGCAGGAAAATATTGCGGCGTTCCCCTTCCTGCTTCACCTTAATGCGGCGGCGCAAATACATTCCCAATTTGCGTCCCACTGCCTGCAAGGCCAGCCGAAGTTCTTTTTGAATTTCCGGATAACCGGCAATCGCTTCCTTCGATTCACTGGTAAACGGCACCCACACGCTTGCCATATGCACCATAATGGTGATCGGCCCGCTCGGGAGCGAATTCCGCGATTGCTGCAACCCGTACGATCGCCAATTCGTTTGCATAATCGTTTGCGTAATCGCGCATGCTGCATGCTGAAACTGCAGCGGCACTCGGTTGGCATATCGCAGCACGGTCATCGTTTGCCCGTCTTCCAAATTCACGTTGTGCATTGCGGCATGCAGCGTACCAATTTCATCCTTCTTCAGCCGCCCCGGCGATTGCCGCGTCCCCAGCTTCGATTCCTCCAAAATCTTGTCCGCCGCTCCACTCCCCAAGCCTGCAAACGTGCTCACCAAAAACTGCCTCAATGTTCGCGCATCGCTTTGCCCCAACAATTCGCTCAGCACGTCCGGCGACACCCGCTGCCCAATCGGCGCACCACCGTACGCCACCGCAGCCTCAATCAAAAACGGATTCCCCCGATACACCGCCGGCGGCCGCGTCGCGGCAGCATAAAATTCCCCCGGCACCACCTGGTGCAATCCCTTTAATAAAAGATCTTCCCCAATGGGCGAAATACAGTCGGTCGATGGCGACGATATCTTCGTCTGCTGGATCGCCTGATAAATCGCGTCTGCTTCGTGCCGGCCAATCCGGTGCACATTCGCCCGAGTGCCTAGCTTGGCCGTTTCACAAATCTTTCGGGCAACGCCTGGACTCACCCTCGAAAAATTCTGCGTCAGAAATTGCGAAATCGTGCCCACCGGCGCGTCTTTCATCATCGCAATCAATCGGCCCAATTCCACGCCGTAAGGATGCGGCTTGATCTCTTTCGGCTCATGCGGCAAATGCTGCGTCGATCGTGCAAACTCTCGCTCATTGTTCTCGGGGTCTTTGTAATGCAGCCGCAAGTGCGGATTGGCCACTGCCGTCTGCTCAAGGTATTCCTCTACGCTCCCGCGGCCCCGTTTGTACGCGCCTTCCAATTCAATGGTCACCCGCGTTCCGTGTGCCACTTCCTTATCTCCATCGTGCACCGCCACCCATTCAATGCCGTGCTTTTCAATGAGAGCTTTCCCCTTCTCACCGGCCGGAATGTCAACGCCCTCGCCGTGCCCGTTCAAAATCTCGGGCTTGTTGTTTTTCGTGTTAATCTGGATTTCGTAATAATGCGACGGCAACTTTTTCCCAATTTTGGAAATAATCTTCACCGGTTTGCCGGTCGTCAGCACGCCATACATCCCGGCCGCGCTAATGCCAATGCCTTGCTGGCCCCGGCTCATTCGCAATCGATGAAATTTGGAACCGTACAGCAGTTTCCCGAAGATCAGCGGAATCTGCTTTTTCACAATCCCCGGACCATTATCCTGCACGCCCACTTTGTAACGGTTCTCGCCGGTTTGCTCGATGTGCACCCACATTTCGGGCAGAATCCCGGCCTCCTCGCAGGCATCCAGCGAATTGTCGACGGCCTCTTTCACCGCCGTCAGCAGCGCCTTGCGCGGATTGTCGAATCCCAGCAGATGCCGATTCTTGGCAAAGAACTCGCTGACTGAAATATCGCGCTGCTCCTTGGCCATCGACTGGGCCGTGGCGCGACGCCGCCGCCGTGGCCCGGTGGAATGCTCAACTTCGTGATCCGGTTCATCCTCAGCCCCATTCGAAAGAGCCGCCTCAGCCACGGCGCCATTGGTGGTCTCGCCATTGCTTTGCGAATTCTTCTCGCTGGACTGCGAACCCCGGCGTCGAGCGGCCACCTTTCCAGATTCGCCAGCCGATTTGGCCTCTCGCAATCGTTTTGTCTTAGCACGAATCAATGCTGTTATCTCCCGTTGTACATTGATGTTACATCAATCGACCGTTAACCGATCCCTGCGCTTACCATTTCATAAACTGGGAAAATTATATCGGTCGTACGGGCCGAATCACAGCCGAGTTT
>DASXPQ010000349.1:0-2915 GCA_036493575.1 Pirellulales bacterium | reverse complement strand
ACTACCGGGTGGTGTAACGGTAACACTAGGGATTTTGGTTCCCTCATTCAAGGTTCGAATCCTTGCCCGGTAGCTGGACGCAGTGGTTGCGTATTCCACGTAGGCGAGTTTTTCCAAAACTCGCACCAACACGGTTGGACGTACGGGCGATCCGAACTATTAGTGTGATGGATGCTGCACTGGCCCGAGTCTCGGAGAGACTCGGCTACGTGAAACGCGAATACGTGGCTAAGGCCGAGCATTTCTCGATTTCATCCAAGAATCTCTTTATCGCCAAGCCTTGAGCCGGCTGGAGGATGAATGAACAACAATCGGTGGGTCAAGGTTTAGCGCGGGTCAAATCGCTCGCGCAATTCAGCGTGCGCCAGGCGCAGCGGTGTTTTTGGATTGAAGGCGTGCGGAATTTCGTGCAGGCTTGCGATGCCAATTATCAATTCGAATCGGTTTTCTATTCGCCGATACGAATGGGTCCGTCGATTCGCTCCGACCGTTTGACGAAACGCCGGTTTCGTTGTTCGCTCCGCTTCCGCCGATTCGTTTTGCTGCGCGGTGCTACCGATCGTGCCGCGACATAAAGCCGGCGATGCCAATGCCCATGATGGCCGGCGCGGCAGCCATCGCCGCGATGCCAAACATTCCATTGTCGGTTATATGGCCGCCGTTAGCGCCCATGATCATGAGGGCGAGAAACACAATCAGAACCGATCCGGCGCCGCAGAGCAGCGCAAGAATCAGATAGGGCACGAATGGCGGCCAGTCTTTCATTGCTTCTCGCCCTTCATTGTTTGGGTGATCTATGAGGGCATTCGCCACCCGGGCCGATTTATTGGCCCGTCATGCAGCGGTCCGATCGCGTCCGATATTGTAGCGGCCAGGGCGAGGCCATCATCACGGCGACGGCAGCGGGGTGCTTGTGAATCGTTGAAAGCCACTGCGGGGCGATTGTGGATGCTCTGCGACCAATCATTCGCGGAAAACGCCGGAAAAACGCTAGAAAATCGGCGGAATTAATCTCTGGAACGAAATTCGCACTATTTATTCACTGGGCAGAGGGCAGAGGTGAATTATGGAATTTCCACGCTATTTTATTTTTGGCAGGCGATACGCACCGGGCGACGATTACGTTCGCTGCGACGATCCCCAAAAATCTTTTGTGGTGGTCCCCGGCTTTGGAGAAGCCACCGCAACGCACGAACTTGCTCTGAGCAAATGCCTGAGTTTTGTTCAGCGTGGCACCATGAGCGAAGCCAGTAAAGAAACGATGGCTCGGCCGCCGGGCAGTGATAACCAACAGCCGATGGTTGCCGAAACGCGGCCGGAACCGCGCCCAGACCCTCGGCGGTCGGACTGGCCGATACAGCGTTAACCGGAAAAAATCACGTAGCCGCGTTTCTCCGAAACGCGAATCGAGTCTCGGAGAGGCTTGGCTACGTGAAATTCCTCTCTTCCGTTCTCTCCTGGTCGTATCTGATCTACCGTCTACGAAAAATTTGCCTGTACAGTCCTCATGCCAAAACGGTAGCAGCCGCAGCGGAGGTATGAAGGACGATGTTGGCCAATTCACTAATCGAATGCCGCCAAATTTCATCGACAGCGGGTTCGGCATCGGCGGGAAGTACGACGACCAATCGCTTCGCCCCTTTCAGCCGGCCGGGCTGGACGCTGTAAAAGCGGTCTAAATAAGTGGGATTGCGGAAACAGGCGCGCAGCAGAGTTTCGCAGAATTCGGGAGTTAGAGTTCGCGGCAACGATTCGATTTCGCCAATTGGCTCCAAAACAATTTGCAGCGTCGTATAGGGATTGTCGGCCAGCAGTTGTTCGACGATTGGTGCGGCCCTGCTGCGATGGAGCGAAAAGTTCGTCGATTGCAGATGGAGTGTGAACGTTTGCGATCGCGCTTCGGCTAGCGGTGGAAGCGGCGTGAGATGAGCTTGGTCGAGGTTGATGGTCCAGTGATTTGCAAGACCCCTCACCCCCGGTCCCTCTCCCGCAAGGGGTGAGGAGAGCAGACCGCCGATAACATCGGCGGCTTTATGAGAAGCATCCTTCGCCGACAACTGACCACCAACCACCGGCCACCGATCACTGCCAACCGCCGGTTCCGGCAGCGGGTCGAATTCTGTTTCGAACAAATCTTCTGCTTCCGCCATCAGGTCGTACATGTCCTCGGTAGAAAGCGTTGGTGTTTCCAGCACGTAGTAGGGCGGGCGGTCTTGGAACACCAGGCCCAACTGCTGAGCTTCTTGCCGAAACGCGGTGCCGGGCAGAATGGCCAGATTGAACACTTGCACCTGGCTGTAGAGGCCACTGTGGTGAATGTACTCCAAGCCGCGGCGGACCGAATCGACGGTGTCGCCGGGCAAACCGATAATCAGATCGACTTTGACTTTGATGCCCAAATCGAGCATTGCCCTGGCGCCGCGCTCGAAGGCTTTCAAGTTGTTGTGGCGGTCCATCAATTCCATGGCCAGCGGATCGACCGATTGCAAGCCGATTTCGACTTCATCGAACCCGGCCAGGTGCAACAGCCGCGCGATTTCCGACGTAATGCCTTCGGCGCGGAGTTCGCCAAAGTAGGTGAATTGGCGCTCGGGATTGCAGCGCGCCAGCAGCTTGAGAAAATCGGTGAAGTTGCGGCGTTGGTTCAGCGTGGGATCGAGCAGCACCACTTCTTTGGCGCCGCGCCGCCGGACATGTTCCAAGTTGGCGACGATTTTATCCTCGCTGACGAAGTACAAATCGTCGTAACTTTTCGGATAGTAACAAAACTTGCATAGGAGTTACGCAGTTGGCAGTTTTTGATCTTTTGTAGTTTTTCCAAAGCGGCTAGTTTGCGGGGTATGAATGCTGCGAAGGTCACTGCTGAGGGTTATATTGATTTCCTGATCGCGACGCCGCGGCAGACTTCCGCGATG
>DASXPQ010000348.1:0-3041 GCA_036493575.1 Pirellulales bacterium | reverse complement strand
GAATCATCTGTCGCGCCTGCGTTTCGGTTAACGAATTAATCAGAGTTTTTGGATCATCCTTTTTCCGACGAACGCCGTTCACATCGCTCAAAAAAATCAACTTCTCGGCTCCCAGCGCGGCGGCCACAGCCGTGGCCGCGGTATCAGCATTGACGTTAAGCTTTTCGCCGGCGGGGCCCAAACACATGGAGGGAATCACTGGCACCTGCCCAGCATAGCAAAGATTTTCGATCGTCGTGCGATCAACCCGGGTTACCCGGCCAACATGGCCAAGGTCAACGTCGGCTCCGGCCTCGTCTTTCAAAGTAATTCGCTCGCCAAACAGTACATTGGTGCTTCGGAAATTCAGCGGCATTGCTCGGCCGCCAAACTCCTCGATTTCGTGCGCGATGGCTTCGCAAGTTTTATAGGCCAACACCTCTTCCACGATTTTTAGCGTGGCGTCGTCAGTATAACGACGTCCTTGAATTTTCCGCGGCTGTAGCCCCGCCTCCGCCATGGCCCGATCGATCGCCGCCCCCCCGCCGTGCACCACCACCGGCCGCATGCCCACGGTTTCCATGAAGACCACATCAATCAACAAATGGCGCAGATGGTTTTCATTTTCCATCACGCTTCCGCCAAGCTTGATAACGGTTACCTTGTCGCGGAACCGGCGGATCCACCCCAGCGCTTCGATCAGCACATCGGCCTTTTCGATCGCGTGTTGGTGATGCTTTTCGATGGTCACGAAGAAAACGGTTCAGAGTTCGGCGAAGTTTTGGCACCGATTGCGGGCCGCGACCGGTCTCGTTGCAAACTGCGTTGGCCGGCCTAGATATCGCTAGGGAACCCGCCATTTTAGACCTGCGACCAGTGATGTCAACGAGCCGGATGATGGCGCTGCTCGTCGCAAACCTGCCGCGCCGCAACTAGCACATGCGCGGTAATGTTCAACGATTCAGCTCGCCGCTCGACGGCGAACTCGGGAAGTTCTTTTTTTGAGGCGCTCGCCGCGTCTTTCCAAAACGTTTGCACGGGCGGTTTGTACTTTTTTCACAAGCTTTTTCAACGGTCGGCGCTTTTTGGTTTCCGGCATGGCTTAGCTCCCGTCAAAAGATGTAGAAAGCAAATTTCCCGCAAGGAAATAGTGCAAAGCTTATGCCGTTTTTGCGCCGGCGGTTCGTAATTAAAACAGTTGACTCGATCAATCGCATTTCCTATGCTAAATGCAACCTGATTGCAAAAGCAAGTAGCGATCTCTGTCGCGGATTGATCGTCCCATGTTTCATCGCTCACTCGCCCGACTGACGCTGGCTTGTTACGGCCTCATCGCCGTATTTGGCCAGGGGCTGCACTTTTGGTTGGAGCCGGACGATCAGTACGGGACCGCGCAAAATGCAGCGGTCGTTAAATCGGCCAGCGGTTCGTCGGTTGACGGAGTTCCATGTTTTGAATCGGACAGCCATCATCGGGGTCATGACGACCACGATTGCTCGATTTGCCAGCACCATTCTCTTGGTCAAATTCTCGTTGCCAGTGCGCCGGTCGATAGGGCGCCAGTGGTCGGCGAATTTCTTTCAGCCAGCGAGGCTGAATCTGCACATTGCCCGGCGCTCTTTTCGCCGGCCCAGCCACGCGCGCCGCCGATTGGCTGACGAAGCAGGCCGCAAGGCAGCAGGCGATTAAAAGTTGAGCCACGTTGCCATGCGACGTCGCCCGCGCTGCCTGCGCGCTGGAATATCGCTCTCACGGCGACTGAGCATTTGTGTTTGCGAATTGCGCGACCACGGGTCGCGGCTTTCTGCGTTCCAGGAGGATGCGTTCGTGCACGCGCGTCGTGGTTTCACGCTGGTCGAGCTTTTGGTGGTAATCGCCATCATCGGGCTGTTGTTATTGCTGTTGCTGCCGGCAGTACAGGCGGCGCGCGAGGCCGGCCGACGGGCCAAATGTGCGAGCAACATGCGGCAGATCGGTTTGGCCATTCGACAGTATTGCGATATCCATCACGGCCACTGGCCCGAGACAACCGACACGGAGAAGGGAAGCCAGCTTGATGCAAGTGGTTTGTATACCCAAGCGTGGATTTACACGATCGCGCCGTTCATGGAAGACGTGGACGCCATTCGGATATGTCCAGACGACCCGCACGGCGATGAGCGGCTAAAAATCAAGATGACCAGCTACGCGCTGAATGGTTATTTGTCGAGCGAGCCTCCATTGCCGTTGCAGTATCTTAATGCTGCGAAGCTGAAATCGTCGTCGAAGACGATCGTGATGTTCGAGTTGGCCAACACTAAGCCGTTGGATCTGTCATCCGACCACGTGCACTCGTTCAACTGGTTCGTGAAATCGGCTGTCACTTCTGGCAGCGTGTTCAACAACATCAAAGGCGATGTGCAAGTCGATCGGCATGGCGGCTCGGCAAACTACCTGTACGCCGATGGCCATGTAGATCGGATTACGGAAACGCAGATATCCACTTGGGCCACACAGCCATTTGATTTTGCGATTCCACCAGGGGGCCATTAACCGCGATTTATATTTTCGATTGCTTTCCTCAAAGTTTGTCAACTAAGAATTTCAAAGGAATTAAAAATGAGATTGTTTTCGTTCGTTTGCATAGCTGGGGTTTTAGGGGTGTTCACTTGGATTAGCGGGGCGCGGGCCGACAACGATATTTCACCCAGAGTAATTGGCGGGCATATCGCGACGTTTGGATACGATGACGATCTGACCGCCGAAACGGCAACCGAGCTGCGGGTTTTCGATTTCGGCTTCGACCCCACGGTCGATCGCAATTCAACAACCGATCCGGGCATTCATGCCCTGTCGACCGATTTTGCCGCCACCTTTGGTACAAGCACGAACCACATTGTGGCCAGCGGCTTGCCCAACGGGAGCAAAATCGCGTTTGATGTTGTGAGCGACTTGAATATTTGGAATGGCACCTCGTTTGTCCCCGTCCCCAATGGCGAAACGTTGCAATTGTCGTTTGGTCCCGCGTCGATCGCGGTCGGCACGGGAGCAGGGTTCTATCATGGGTTTACCGTGGGCACGGT
>DASXPQ010000347.1:0-4373 GCA_036493575.1 Pirellulales bacterium | reverse complement strand
ATGGAGGAGGCGTTTCGCAAACTGTTTTTAGCGCATGTGCTGACAGGTGACCCGCAGATTTTGGATACGCCCTTCGCCACCGCCGCAACCTGGGCACGCGCTAAAAATCGGGAACTGGAAGCTTCGCTGCTACTGATGGTTGCGGAAAGCTGCGCCTCGCGGGGGCAACGCCAACAGGCCGCCGGGTTGCTGGCCGATGCGGCCGCTGCTATTGCGCGCCGCACGATGGGGCTGTGCGAAATTGGCTCGCGGTTGAATTACGTCACGGCGATGACGCAATATCAGGCCGGGGCTATTACGGCGGGGGATACTGCCTTGAACTCCGCCATACAGTGGTACAAAAACGGCGGTTCGAAATGGCTGTTTCAAATCGCGCTCGCCGATAATTTGTGCGTAACCAATCCGAATGGCCGTTTCGATCGGCATGTGGCCATGCCGCTGTACGCGCAGATGCTGCGCGATCCTACTCCATCGGATTGGATGCTCCAACCCATGGATTCGCTGGCAGTGATGGCTACGCCGCACCCGTTGCCGTTCGAGCATTGGTTCGAGAGCGCCGTGCAACAAGGCGCTTCGGCGGAGGCCCAAGCGCAGGCTGCCTTGGAAATTTCGGAGCTGGCGCGCCGGCATCGTTTTCTAAGCACGCAGCCATTTGGGGGAAGAATGTTGGCGCTGCGCTGGGTGTTGGAAGCGCCGCCAGAATCGCTCGACAAACAAGCGAAGCTCCAGCGGCAAGAGTTATTGACCCGCTATCCGAAGTACGCAGACGCCGCCGACAAAGTCCGACAGGTTCGGGCCGAGATTACCAAGGCCGGTTTGAACCTGGACGCCCGCGACACACAACGGACATTGATGACAAAGTTTAATGAGCTTGCTTCGCTGTCCGCTACACAAGAGAACATTTTGCACGAAGTGGCGGTGCGCCGCGAACCTGCCCAGTTAGTATTTCCGCCTGTTCGGCATGCGAAGGATCTGCAGAGGAACCTTGGATCGGGTCGGCTGCTGCTGATGTTTTTCGCTACCAGCCGTAATTTGTACGGCGGATTTTATTCGGCCGATCGCAGTTCGCTATGGAAAATTGACAACCCCGCTTTGCTGGAAAAACGGATCGCAGCGCTGCTCCGCGATTTGGGCAATTACGACGCTAACCACGAACTCCAGGAATCGCAACTAACCGACGACAGCTGGCAGCAGGCTGCCAAAGATGTGCTGGCTTCCGCGCTGGCGAATCCCAAGACGGCATTCAGCGCGGACTTTAAGGAAGTAGTCATCGTTCCCGACGGCCTGCTGTGGTACGTGCCGTTTGAAATTCTGCCAATGGGTGATCCTAAAGAAAATCGTCCGTTGATTGAACGCATGCGCATTCGTTATGCACCGACAATAGGCCTAGCATTTTCGGAGCGCGAAGGGCGCAAACCGGCGCCGGATTTGGGAATTGTCGCGGGCAGACTATTTCCAGGGCAACCAGCGGAGTTTGCTCAAGGAGCAGCCGACGCCATTGGGCATACGGCCGCGCATGCGGTGGCACTGCACGTTCCCATGCCGGCTGCTTCGCCCATCGTAGGTTCAGTTTTAGACGGCATTGTGACGCTGGACGATATTCCCGCCACCGCCGGTCCTTATGATTGGTCGCCGGTGCCGCTGGAAAAAGCCAAGGGCGTCGGGTCACTTAGCGCCTGGCTTGGATTGCCGTGGAAAAGTTCTGACGTATTCATATTTCCCAGTTTTCACACCGCTTCGGAAAACAGTTTGAAGACTGCTGGCAACGCAACCGGCAACGAGTTGTTCCTGACCACCACGGGCTTAATGGCCACCGGCGCGAGGACGATTCTGATTAGCCGCTGGCGAACGGGCGGCCAAACCGCGGTCGACCTGGTGCGGCAATTCATTCAAGAGTTCCCCTTTTCCAGCGCCGACGCGGCCTGGCAGAGGGCGATTAATTTAGTGAGCCAGTCGGAGTTGGATCCGCAACATGAACCACGCGTCAAGCGCAAGACCGATGCTGCGCCTATTAATGCCGAGCATCCGTTCTTTTGGGCCGGTTATTTGCTAATCGATACTGGCGCCGAACCACAAGCGGCCGAACGGGCACAAGATAAGCCGCCGGTGTTGAAAATTGACGATGCTAAGAAATCGCTACAAATCAAGCCAGCTCAGGACGACGCAAAAAATCAAAAAGCAGCCGACAAAGAAACAGACGGTAAACTGCCGGCTGATAGACAAGGAGCCGATAAGGAATCCGAAAATAAAGAACCTGACGGCAAGCAGCTGGACATTTCGACCGGCCATTAGCGCGGTTGATTGAAGAACCATTACGAAACATGTGGCTAAGTTCTTGGGAGACCCTTGCTAGTAAGCGTCGTTTCCAAATCTTGTTGGATACGCTGCAAGTTAGTCATTTTATCGGTCAGATCAGGCCGTTTGCTCACTTGATCGATGGCATCGTCAATCCAACCGCGGGCCTCGGCCGCTTGTTTTTTAATGGCATCGGAGGGAGTCGCTGCGGTGGTCCTTGAAATAACGGCGCCCAAAAGTTGGGCGCCCTTGGCGCGCCACTCCCAACTTCCCGGGTCATCGGGTGCCGCACGAATAGCGGCACGAATGTCATCAATCGCACCCGTGATATATTCTTGTTTTTTGGCTGCCGTGAAGGTAGGCGAACTGGACGACAAGCTTTTGAATTTGGCATTCGCCGAATACCAATAAGCCATCGCTCCCATGTGCGGAGCGGGGTTTAGTCGAATTGCCCGAATGTCGTCTTTGAGCATATTTTCCGCTGCCGTTAAATTCCAATCAGCTATCGGCAAGGCAAACCGACACGCCGACCGCGCCAACAGCAGACTGACGTCGGAGCCATCAGCTTTCGCTGGATCGATTGGCTTCGTTGCATCGGCTTTGTCGTAATCGACCAGGACGGCGTCATATTCCTTCAAAGCGTCGGCGATCTTGGGCGGTTTCTCGCCCAACAAACTTTCGCCAATGATCAGTGCGGCTTGTTTGGCAGAAGATGAGCCACCCAAACTGGGAGCTGCCTTCAGTTGTTCGGCACGTTCGCGCACAGTTTTCGCGCGGTCGGCGTCGGGCAGGTCTTTGTTCAAGGCTGCGTTGCGTGTCCATTCCACCAAGAACATGGCTCGCTCCGGCAGTTTTTGCTCTTCGGCCAGCTTTACCGCGTCGGCGAGTGCGGCATCAGCATCGCCGAACTGACCTAACAGCTGCTGTACCTTGCCCAGCCACAAATTGGGCTCGACGGCATTTGGATTTAGTTGCTTGGCTTGCTGCAAATCGGCAATGGCGGATTGCATGTCCTCCTGCAAGGTGCCACCGAGTACTTTGGGATCGAGCTTGGATTCCGCAATTGCCCGATAGCCGCAGCGGGCCCGGCTGATTAACGGCGTGGGCGCCGATGGGTTGTTGTTGATGGCCTGGGAAAAAGCATCGATGGCCGCCTGATAGTTTTTCTCCGGGTCTTCGCCCACCTGCCAGGCGACATCTTCCAGGGCGTTACCTAAAGCGGTGTAGGCATAGTCGGGATAGGCTTTTTCTAAATCCACGGCCTGCTGGGCATTGGCGACCGCCTGATCCAGCAAGGTCTTCTTTACTTTTGGATCGCTATCGAAATTGGCGCGTTCCAATTGTGCCATGCTCAAATACAACAAGTGCATCGAGCGCTCTTTGTCTTCAGCTTTTGATTTTTCGACCGCTGCCTTGCATTGCGCCAGTGCTTTTTCGAGGTCTGCCTTGCGAGCTTCGCTAGAGGGTTCCTGTCGCGAACGGTAAATCATGGCATGCCCCTGCAGCGCATAAGCGGCTGGCAGGTTGGCATCGAGTTTTACCGCGGCGTCGGCGTCCGCCAGCGCTCCGTCGACATTGGGCGGCGTTAGCGAAATCCGCGCTACGCCGCGGGTGGTATAATATTTGGCCACCTTGGGGTTGAGCTTGATGGCGGCGCTGATCAGCTTTTCAATTTCAGCCTGCCGGTCGGCGAACGGCCATTTGGTGACGCGTTGGTAATGACTGACGAATTCCGCCAGGGCCGCGTAGAACTGGTCGAGTTCCGCCGGAGGCGATTTACCGGCCGCCAAAGTGTCGGCGATGGCAAGGGCGGGCTGGATTACCTCTGTACATAATTTGACGGCTTGCGGGTCGGCGACGGGAAACTGCTTTTGAAATAGTTCGACGATTCGCTGGGCCGCTTGTACGGCAGCAAACTGGTCGGCCGGCTGCGATCCATGGGTGCGGAAGGCGACGTAGAACACCGGGAAAGCATCCACGCCCAACTCCGCATTCGTCATTTTTGCAAGCTGACCGATTTGGCGTTGTGCCACCTGTTCGGCGGGCTTGGGTTTCCAGGCAGCGGCCAGGGCTGAGTT
>DASXPQ010000346.1:0-3013 GCA_036493575.1 Pirellulales bacterium | reverse complement strand
GCGCCAATTTGTGGGAAGAACGCGACAATACCGGCTCGACCAAACACCGCGAGTTCGTTTCATACTCAGGCGGCCCACAAGCAAAAATCATCACGCGCAACGATTGGCTCGACAAAGATGGCAAAAAACTGCTGGAAGACGAGCGTACCATCACTTGCAGCACCGACGGCGAAAATCGCCTCATCGATTTCGATGTTACGCTAAAAGCCACCGAGGGAGACGTCCTCTTCGGCGACGAAAAAGACGGCGTTTTCGGCCTGCGAGTTCCAGACACCATGCGTGTCGCCGCCAAACAAGGCGGCAGCTTTGTAAATAGCGACGGAAAAATTGACGAGGACGGCGTCTGGGGCAAACCCGCTTCCTGGGTCGATTACCACGGCCCCGTCGATGGCGAAACCGTCGGAATTGCAATTCTGAATCATCCCAACAGCTATCTGTACCCAACCTATTGGCACACGCGAAATTATGGCCTGTTCGCCGCCAACCCTTTTGCCCGCCATGCGTTCGATCCAGCCGCTCCGGCAGCTAAATACACACTGAAAACGGGCGACACAATCAATTTCCGTTTCCGGGTCATTCTCCACAAAGGCGATGAAAAACAAGCCGGCATTGCCGAAGCCTGGCAGAAATATACTCAACTGCCGTAACGGCTTAAGCGCCGCAGCTCTCCCGAAAACAGTGCACTTCTAACCACAGTTTTCGCTCTTCTCAGTGCTACCAGCGACAGAATCCCGGCTGTTCTCAATCAATCCTGCAAGGTTTAAATCTTTGCGCAGGAGTACGAATTTAATGATTACGGGGCAACCCACTTTGTGCCTTTTTGCCAGCAATCGATTAACCCCAGCGAAGTAACCTTCCCCAAATTGCCGATAGCTTAATCTGTCAGCAGTTGCCCCCGCTTATCCAATCCGCAAAGTGTTCTGTTCATCACGCTTTGCAGCAAATAGGAGACTGTAGTTCCAATGTTGACCACTATGGAGCGGCTGAACAACTTGGAAAACCTGCGAATCTATGTCAACAAAATCCTATGTCAGCACGATCAGCTTGAACTAGATGCCTTCCGCATGACAGAACGGATTCTGGTGCGCGCCGGCAAACCTTGCGGAATTTTCTTCTGCCTGCACGGTCCGCGATCGGTGAAAGTCACGGCGATTTGGGAAACCGAGCGAAACACCATCTTGTTTTACAGCTCAGCAGGCCAGCGCTTTCACCGCACCCGTCTCACCCAAGCTCTGGTTCTTAATACTTGCGCCGCTTAGCGATCGGTTTTCTAGTGAATGTCGGCTACAGAATCTTTTCCAGTTTCTCTTGACGGACGATCCGCCTAACTGTACAAAAGTTCATAGATCATTTTTCATGGAGGAAGATTCCAATGTTGGTCTTATCTCGCAAACAAAGCGAGCGGATTCGTTTGGGAAAAGATATTATCGTCACCGTAGTGCGGGTCGCCGGCGACAAGGTGCGATTAGGAATTGAAGCCCCAGCCGATATCCTGGTGCTTCGCGACGAGTTGGGCACCAATGCGTCGGCCGCTCCCAATGATATAGGCAGTGCGCCCGCGGTAAATTAAGCATTTTCCCCTGTGCGGCCCGCCCGTTTCCGCATTGACCCCACGCCGGCCGGTCCGTTACCATTCTGCCCCCGAATGGGGTTCATTGCCCCATCATCCCAGGCACTGCCGCCATCGTAGTATTACATGGAGGCTGACTTTCCGATCCTTCTGGCGGCATTCGTGTCCACAAGGTTTCGCTTTTACCTGACAGCGGGCGTTTCTGCTGCGGCTGCCTTAGCCGTAATCGCAGGGACGGTCTATTGGGCATCTCAGCGCCGCCCGGCTTTCTACTGCCAGGCACTGGCCCAGGACCCCGACGCTGCCAGGCAAGGTAGCGATGCTCTGCTCCACCAGGCGGCTGCTTTGGCAGGCGATTTACGTAGACCTGGCCAATGGCACGCCCTTTTCACTGCTGAACAAATCAACGGTTGGCTTGCCTACGACGCGCATCAAAACCATCCGCAATTGTTTCCAACATATATCAGTGACCCCCGCGTCGCCATCGAGAATAATCGAGCCCGCGTCGCCTTTTGCTGGCACAAGGTTCCCTGGTCAACCGTCGTATCGCTGGAAACCGAAGTCTATCTACGCCAAACCAATGTCGTAGCCGTTCGTGTCTGCCGTGCCCGCGCTGGAATTCTACCGTTGCCGCTGGCTGGATTACTTGACGATATCGCAGCAGCCGCTCGAGAAGCCGGGCTGCAAATCGATGTTGATCAAATCGAAAGCGATCCGCTATTGCTGATTACCTTGCCGTGGGCCCAAGCTGGAAACGCCTCCCGTCCCGCGGAGCAGCTTTGCCTCGATTCACTGGAAGTCAATCAGGGCGAAATCTACGTGGCCGGTCACACGCAGCGCGGCCAGCCCGCATCATCCACCTCCCGGGAAACCGACGGCAATCCTCAGCCCGCCGCTCACGTAGAGAATTCGAATATCCAACGATGAGAGTCTTCAGTACCCGACCGCAGGCGTGCTGTTCCGTTCAATCGCGCGCCACGCAATTGCACGATTAATTCTCTCGCATTATCGATCAGTGGTTCGTATTCGCCGGAATCCCATCGCCAAACTGTCCCCCGCTCGCCCGAGACCGGACCTTCGTAATCTAAATAACCGATGCGATGATCGGCCAGGGCATCCGCTGCGATCTCCGTCCCTGCGGTCGGCTCCTCCGCCAGCGCCCAAGTACGCAGCGTTTCCCCCTGCTGGAGCATGAAATCCCAATGCACTCCGCCGCGCGGCGGCCCAGGCATCTCGTGACGCAAAATCACAAAGCGTGGCATAGCAATGCGGTCCGCAACAACCACAACCCAATTGCTGAATGCAAACGGCAAACACTATTGGGCGAAGATAGTCGTCGTTGCGGAGTCGGTCAACGGCTGCGCCTGGTTCTCACTGGTTACTTCCGCCGTTACTTGGGCTTGTCCGGGATTAGCATTAGCCCGCAGCTGTATGTCGAAATAC
>DASXPQ010000345.1:0-10982 GCA_036493575.1 Pirellulales bacterium | reverse complement strand
CGTGCGGCTTGGAAGATGCCCAATCGTTTGTGCACTTCTTTGGCGACTTGGTGTTGCTGCCGTACAATGTGGGCGTGCAGACGCCGTGCGAGTGCGATTACGCTTTGGGTTACTACCGCCCGGGCGATTGTGCACCGTGGATTTGCGATCCGTTCCCGCTTAGCTGCCGAGGCGTGATGACGGGAGCAGTTGGCTATTGTGCGTTTGCGGCGTTGTTCCCGTAAGCGATCGGCACGTTATCGACTGATTTGAAACACAGATTATATTGAACCCCGGCGAAAGCGCCGGGGTTTTTTTATTGGAGTGGGTGTGCCGATGACTTTGATTCTAACGCGAAATCAGGTGCGGGAAGTGGATCGGCGGGCGATTGCCGAGTATGGCATGAGCGGGCTGGTGCTGATGGAAAATGCGGGGCGCGGGACGACGGATGTGCTGTGTTCTCAATGGGCAGGCCATGAGGGCGGCAAAGATTCGCAGCGGACCATGCGGATTGTGGTGGTGTGCGGGAAGGGGAACAACGGGGGCGATGGATTTGTGATTGCCCGGCACTTGGATTTGCGCGGGTGGACGGTGAGAGTGCTGTTGTTGTGTGACGCGGACGAACTTCGCGGAGATGCAGCAGCGAATTTTTTGATCATTCAGAAGGCTGGGTTGGAGATTCAAAGTTTTGCAACGCCGCTAGCGGTGGCACGATTTAACGAAGCGATTTCCGGCGCAGTGTATTTGGTCGATGCGATTTTGGGGACTGGAGCCACGGGGGAGCCGAAGTCGCCGTATGCGGAAGCGATCGAGTGCATGAACTCCAGCGGTGTGCGAATTATGGCGGTTGATTTGCCGAGCGGGTTGGATTGCGACAGCGGCGTTGCTGCTGCGCACACGATTCGCGCTCGTCACACTTGCACGTTTGTGGCGGCGAAGCCGGGATTTTTTGTCGCGGGAGCGGAGCAGTATGTGGGCGAGCTGCACGTGTGCGATATTGGGGTGCCGCGGAAGTTGCTTGAAAATATTGGCAAGCGGTGATGCACGTTGCTGGCGGGTTTCCTTGCTAGCATTTCTGCTAGGCGGCAGTTTAACTTGACGCCGCATCCTGCCGGGCTGTACAAATGGCCGGTTTTTTGTCGCGCCGGTTGGCGCGATCTTGTCTCGTTTCTTATCTGGTTTGGTTGGCCGGGAAATTTTCCGGCAGCGCTAAGGGTATTTCATGAACCGGTGGCGTCGCCATCTCGCTAGGATTGCGCTTGTGCGATGCACTGTTGCGCTGGTGTTGTGCACCGGGTGCGCGGCGCCGTATCCGGCGGTGCCGCATCAGGAATTGGCGGAGCGGATTTTGCAACCGCCGCTGCCCATGTATCAGCAGCCGCCGGAGCAAGTGGAACAGCAAGCTGAACGGGCGGTGGGGATTTCGAAAAAGGATTCTCCGTCGAACGTTCGACAAGCGAGCTTCAATCAAGCGGTAAGCACGCCGGCGCCCGAACATAGGGAACCGAGCGGCGCCGATGCGGAACTAGCGGGGCCAGCGGCGAACTTAAACGATGGGAACACGCTGACGCTGACAGCGGCGATTGATTTGGCGTACCGCAATAATCCAGAAATTCAGAAATCGCATGCGCGGTTGTGCATGGCGCGGGCGGGGAAGGATATTGCGTATGCTGATTTTTTACCGGGGCTGGACGGCGGGTATCGATTTATTGGCGGCGAAACTCATCCGACTGGATTTGTGATGCCGACGGTGGCATCGGACATTGGGAATGTGGCGTTCGGAAAGCCGGCGGATGAAATTGGGATGGCCGAGCTGCGGGCGCAATGGACGGTGTGGGATTTTGGACGGACGATGTCGAAGTACGGGCAATCGCTGGTGGGAGAACAGATTGCCGGGCTGCAATATGTGCGGGCTCAGCAGACCGTGTCGTATGAAGTAACGAAGGCGTACTTTGAGGCGCTGGATGCCAATGCGACTTTGCAAGTGACAGAGGAAGCGGTGCGAAGTGCGCAATCGGCGCTGAACGACGCGAAAAACTATTTCAATCGCGGGAATGCCATTCGTAATGACGTGCTGAAAGCCAACGTGTTTTTGAAGGACATGCAGTTAGCGTTGGTGAAGGCGCGAACTAGCCAGGGGGTGGCGCTGGCGAAGCTGAATCAAACGATGGGGACGAATTCGGGCGACACGCCCAGGCTGGTCGAATTGGGGGAACCGCCGCGGTTTGAAAAAACGTTACCGGAATGTTTGCAATGTGCGGTGGAAAATCGGCGTGAATTCGGCGTGGTGGAGCATGGGATTGCGAACGCCAAGCTGGGAGAAAATATTGCGGAGGCGGACTTTTTGCCGAAGGTGGTAGTGGGAGGAATTGGCGCGCTGGAGCAGCAGCGGGATTCGCGAAACGATGCACAGCTGGGGGTGGCGGGAATTGCGATTGAGATGGGATTGTTCCAAGGTGGACGGCGGATTGGCGAGTTGCGGGGCTCGCATGCGGAGATCGATTTGGCGGTGGCCAGCGGGAAGCAGGTATGCGATCAGATTGCCTATGAAGTGAAGGTGGCGTTCTTGAGCATTGCAGACGCCAAGGAGCGGATTGAGGTTTCGCGAATTGCCGCGGCGCAGGCTGCGGAAAACCTGAGGGTGATTAAATCGGAATTCGCCCAGGGAGATGCTATTCCGACGGATATTATTGAGGCCGAATTGGCTCTGACTCGGGCTCGGCAAGGGTATCTAATTGCGACGTATGATTATGAAACGGCCTTGGCGTGTTTGGCCTATGCGGTAGGCCTGCCAGCGGAGAGTTATTTGGCCATGCCGTGCGTGCGGTAGGCACATGCCCACGCCGAGCCGTGGGCACAGCACCCGACGCGAAAATCATACGATTTGCTGATGTCACGCTTTGCCATATCCGCCCGTCGCAGTGTGGTGGCGCTCGTCTTGCTGGGCGCGTTGGCGACGGTCTGCCTACTGTTTGGCCTGCCGTGGCTGGCACACCGGTTCACACATTCAATTAGTCGGGATGCGTTTGTGGAATCACACCTGGTGAATCTGTCGCCACAAGTTCCCGGCAACGTGGTGGAAGTTTATGTGCAAGAGCAGGAACAGGTGAAGAAAGGTCAGTTGTTGGCGCTGGTGGATCCGTCGATTTACACGCGCGAGGTGGAATTGGCGGCGGCCAAGCTGGACGTGATGAAGGCGGCGCTGGCGCAAGCACAGGCTGATTTGGTGTTATTGCAACAGCAGGTGCCACAGCAAGTGGCGGCAGCGGATGCGAAGCTGGGGGCGGCGCGCGATAACGAAACAAAATCGGCGGCAGCGCTAGCCATGGTTTCACAGACTGTGGACGATGCGGTGACGGCGGCGCAGAAATCGGTGGATGCAGCCGAGGCGGCGCTGACGTTTGCCAGCGATGATGAGCATCGGTTCACAGCACTGTATACCGACGGATCGGGCACGCAGCGGCGCATGCAGGAGGCGACAAAATCGCACGACGTAGCCCAGGCAGAGCAAAAACGGGCGGATGCGTTGTTGGGCGAGGCGGAAGCGAATCGTAAACAGATCGACATTGCCCAGCAGGAGCTAGCGGCGGCCAAGAGTGCGGTGGCACAAGCAAAAGCGGACGTGGAATTGGCGAAGACCGGCGATGCGCAAATTGTGGTGCTCGAGCGGCAGGTCGATCAGCGGACGCAGGATGTGGCGCAGGGGGAGCGAGCGCTCGAATTGGCCAAAACGAATTTGGGTTATACTCGGATTACCGCGCCGTTTGATTGTGTGATTGCGAAAAAATGGCGGCACCTGGGGGATTACGCCCATACGGGCGATCCTATTTTTTCGATTTACAATCCGGACTTCATGTACGTGACGGTGAATTTGGAAGAGACGCGGTTGGAGGGAGTTAGTCCGGGCAATTGGGCGACCTTGAGAACGGAAGCGTACAGTGAACCGTTCCGGGGGCGCGTGGTGTGGATTGGCTCGGCGACGGGGGCGAATTTTTCATTAATTCCGCGCGATCTTTCTTCTGGCGAGTTTACGTATGTGATTCAGCGAGTGCCGACGCGGGTTGCGATTGAACGCGATGACCGATGGTCGCTATTGAAACCGGGGTTGTCGGTGACGGTGGATATTGAACATGGGGCCGGCGACAAGAAGTGGGCGGACGAGGAGTGGGAACGAGAACGGAAGGAAGCGGATGTTGAAGCAGTGTCTCATGGCGGCCCGTCGAATAGCGGCCCATCAAATAGCGGCACGGTGCCGGCAGCGTCGAATTCGCCAAGCGGAGTGCAACCGTGATCCGGCCGACTCTTGCTGCGCGGCTGTGGTGGGCAATTCGCAGTCATTGGCACGTTTTGGCCGGAGTGCTTCCCGGCGTCGTGTTGGCGCTGCTGAGTTCGGCAAGCCTGGTGGTGCCGCAGGCGGAAATCATTGATGCCCTGGATACCGATCGGTATCGGATTCATTGGATCAGCGGTAGTTTTATCTTGGGTTCCGCGCTGGGGATGGCGCTGACGCGATTTGTGGCCAGCCGGCTGGGTTTGCGACGAGCTTATTTGCTGAGCATTGTGTTGTTCGCGATCGCAGGGAGCGCGTGCGGATTGGTGGATGACATTGTGCTGATGACGCCGCTGCGATTTTTGCAGGGGCTGGGCAACGGCGTTTTGATTTGCGCGGCGATGCTGATTATTTGGCGCGCCTTTCCGCGGCAGCGTGAGTTTGCGATGGCGCTGTACGGCATGGCGATTTTTGTGCCGATGGCGGCGGGGGCCGTGCTGGGTGGCTTGCTGACCACATGGCAATCGTGGCAGCTGATTTTTCTGATGAATTTGCCGCTCGGCTGCGCCGTGCTGGTGATTGGCTGGGCGCTGTTGCCCGTGGAAAATTATTTACGCCATGAAAAGCCAGTGAAGTTGGATTTTGTGGGAGTGGGTTTATTGACGGCGTCGATCGTGTCGCTGAACGTGATGCTGGACATGGGGCAGTATTGGGGTTGGTTTACGTCGCGGCCGTTCAGTTTGTGGTTTGTCGGATTCGTAGCAGCGTTTGGCAGTTTTGTGGCGTGGGGATTATTGGCGAGGCATCCGCTGATCAATTTGCGCGTGTTTGGACGGCGGAATACGACGCTCGCGCTGGTGGTGAAGACGCTGTTCAGTATTAACTTGACGGCACTGTTGGCGCTATTGGCGACGTACATGGTCGGCATGCGGGGTTACCAGTGGTGGCAGGCGGCGCTGGTGTTTTTGCCAGCGGTGCTATGTATGCCGCTGACAATTGTGCTGGGCGTACTTTTTGGAAAAGTCCACAATACGCGGTTGCGAATGTTTGCGGGATTAGCCGTGATGTCGTTGGCCACATGGCAGTTCATGCTGCTGGACATGTATACGAGCAAATTTTGGATGGCGGCGATCATGGGCGTGTGGGGATTGGGGGCCGGATTAGTGATTGGCCCTGCTCTGCTGATGATTTTTAAAGATTTGCCGCTGGAGGATGCCGTCACACTGGCGGGCGTGTTTAACATTTGCCGGGCGCTGCCAGCGTATATTGTCACGATTACGCTGGTGACTTTGTGGACGCAGAATACGGATATTCAATTCGACAATCTGCGGCAGACGGTGCGCTATAACGTGCCGATTGTGGAGGCGTCTTATACCTCGGCGCGGCAACATTTTGTGGCGCGCGGCAGTGCGCACGATGAAAGCGCGAAGCAAGCGCAGGCCCTGATGGGCCAATGGACGCAGGTGAATTCGCGGGCGTTTGCGCTGGAGGATGTGCTGCGCGATCTGGCGATTGTGACCGCACTGGCGTTAGCGGCGGTGGTGGCGATGGGACGGCTGGGGAGCATGCGCCAGTCCAAAAGAGCGGCCAATGCGACACTGACAGCCGGATAGATTGGTATACGGGCCACACGCTTGACTCTCCTTTTAGTGGGGGGTATTTTCGTTAGCAGTTTGCTGACTCTCAGCCGCTAATTCTCTAGTTGTTCGGGGGCGTCGCTATGAAACACCTGTGCGATTGGATGAAGTTACCCGGAATTGCAGCGACGGCAATCGCGATTAGTTCGGGGGCAGCGCTATCGCGAGCCGACGTATACGCGGGCAAGGTACTCTACGAATTGAGTCCGCCAGCTGGGTTCAGCGACGTGACTTCGGATCAGAGTCCGCAAACAGCAAGCGCGGGACAATTCGTGGGATGGGGCTTCTCGCAGATGGGAATTCACGCGGTGTTCTGGAACGCCAGCGGAACCGCTACCGACCTCAACCCGACTGGATATAACAGTACGCATGCTGAAGGAACGAACGGGGCGCAGCAAGTCGGTTATGGATTTGGTCTCGGTGGTCAACAAGCACTGCTATGGTCAGGCACATCGGCGAGCGCCGTGCCATTGAATCCTGTGGGAGTCGCTAGTGGTTTCGCCTTTGGAATTGGGGGCGGGAAAGAGGTGGGGAGCGGAGCTGGACCTGCGACGGGAGGAAACGCGCACGGGTTTTTGTGGTCGGGAACTGCTATCAGTGGCGTTGATTTGCATCCCGCGGGATTTGCGACGTCTTCGGCCTTTGGTACCGATGGAATCCATCAAGTGGGGGCTGCACATGTTGTTTCCGGAGACAGCGTGCCACGAGCAATGCTCTGGTCGGGCACGGCAGCCTCGGCGGTCGATTTGACACCGACGGGATTTACAAAAGCTCAAGCCTTTGGAGTCAGCGGATCGCAACAAGTGGGAAACGGGCAAACAAGCGGCGGCGCGACTCATGCACTGCTGTGGACGGGGACAGCGGCGAGCGCCGTCGATCTGAATCCTGCGGGCATCTTTGCTTCGGCGGCGGCGGGGAGCAACGGCACGAAACAAGTGGGATATGGGGACAATGATGCGATGCTCTGGTCGGGGACGGCGGCCAGTGCGATCGATTTGGGTTCGGTACTGCCTGCCAATGGGAGTTGGGGCACCTCGGTTGCATTCACCATCGACGCCAGCGGGAAGATTTATGGCTTGGTAGACGGCACCTATAACGGCAATACGGATGATTTTGCCGTGGTATGGTCGCCGCTATTGCCAGGCGATTTTAATCGAGACGGGCATGTGAATAGTGCGGACATCAGCGCCATGGAAGGAGCGCTGGCCGACCTTAAAAGTTTTAAAAATGCCAATCCAGAGCTCAGCAACAGCCAGCTAAATTACCTTGAGGATGTGAATGGCGATGGGACGGTCAACAATGCGGACCTGCAACGACTGTTGACGGTGCTTAAAACCGGAGGTGGCACATCGACGCCGGTGCCGGAGCCAGGGACGATTGTTTTGGCAGCGCTGGGCGGGGCGGTGATCGCGTGTAGAGCGCTCGGCCGCAGAAGAGAGTCGCCGCTCACGCAATGATGTCTTTGATCACCGTGCCGCTGGTGATGGTGAGGCGTTCGTCGCGGCCGTTGTGCTGGAAGGTGAGCTGCTCGTGATCGAGACCGAGCAGATTTAGCGCGGTGGCGTGGATGTCGTGGACGTGGGCTTTGTTTTCCACAGCATAGAGGCCGACTTCGTCGGTGGCGCCGTACGTAGTGCCGGGCTTGATTCCGCCGCCGGCCATCCACATGGTGAAGCCGTAGGGATTGTGGTCGCGGCCGGTGCCGCTTTCGCTCATGGGAGTACGGCCGAATTCGCCACCCCAGATGACAAGCGTGCTGTCGAGCAATCCGCGGCGCTTGAGGTCTTTCAACAGGCCGGCGACGGGGCGGTCGGTTTCGCGGCAGTATTGGCTGTGATTGCCTTCGACATCGGTGTGGGCGTCCCACTTGCTGCCCGAGCCCATGTAGAGCTGGATGAAACGGACGCCGCGCTCTACGAGGCGGCGCGCCATTAAACAGTTGCGGCCGTTGGCGGCGGTTTCTTGCTGATCGACACCGTAGAGAGCCAAAGTTTCGGCGGTTTCGCCGGAGAGATCGGTGGCCTCGGGCGCCGCAGACTGCATGCGGTAGGCGAGTTCGTAGGAGGCGATGCGGGCTTCGAGATCTTTATCGTCCGTGCGGCCGTCGGCGAGATGTTGGCGATTGAGCGACTGGATGAAATCGAGCTGGCTGCGCTGGCGAGCGGCGGTGAAGCCGGGTTCGGGCTCGACGTGTAGGATGGGAGTTTTGCCGTCGCGGAATTTTGTGCCTTGATAGGTGGCGGGCATGAAGCCGGTACTCCATTGGCGACTGCCACCGGGAGGTTCTTGTTGATAATCGGTGAGGACGACATAGCCGGGGAGATTGTCGCAGGCGCTGCCCAAGCCGTAGAGCACCCAGGCGCCCATGCTGGGACGGCCCATCAGAATGCTGCCCGTGTTCATTTCGCAAACGCTACCGACGTGCGTGAGTCCATCGGCCCAGCAGGAGCGGATAACGGCCATGTCGTCGACGCAAGTGGCGATTTCGGGGAGCCAATCGCTGACCCAAATTCCGGACTCGCCGTATTGCTTGAATTTCCGCTGGCTGGCCATGAGGGGCGTGCCGGCGGTTTTGCCCATCGCGGTTTCGGGGCGCGGAAAACTGGCGGGAAGCGGCTGGCCGGCGAGTTTGGTGAGCGTGGGCTTGGGATCGAACAGGTCAAGATGGCTCGGGCCGCCGTCGATGAAGCACCAAATGACGGACTTCGCCTTGGCGGGGAACATCGGGGCTTTGGGGGCCAATGGATTCAGCGAGGAAGCGGCATCGCCGGCGATGTTCGCTGCGGCGTGAGCGATGGATGAGGCGTCGCGGCTGAGGAGCGACCAGAGGGCCAGAGCGCCGAAACCGCCGCCGGCGCGGTAGAGGAAGTCACGCCGGGAGTGAGCCGCTTCGAAGTGCGGAACGGCGGAATGTAGAATACGAGGAGACATAATTCAGTCGACGTACAAAAACTCGTTGGAGCACATTAGGGCGTGGCAGAAATCGACAACCGCAGCGGCTTTGGCGCGATTTAGCTTGGCGGGCAAAGGAAGGGGGAGCTGCTTCTCGCCAGGCGGGGTTGAGTCTTCGGCGATGGTGGCGGCCTGCTGGTCGACGAACTTTTCAGCAGATTGGATTTCGCTTTCTTGCGGCGGGCGGCCGAAGGCCTCGACATACGCTTCGCGGACGAGCTTGTTTTCGTCCAGTTTGCCTCGCGGGTCGTCGCAATCGGCCAGCAATTTTCCGCTCCAGTGGCGGGCGGCTTCTTCAGTCAGCTCGCCGTTGAGCATTTCCAAAGCCTGGGGAGCCGTGATGGTGCAGGTGCGTCGCGGGCAACTGTTTTGCATGTCGGGCTGGTCGTACGTTTCCAACAGCGGCAGCCGCATGTTGCGCTGCGCCAGCACGTAGATGGAACGGCGGTTGCGATCGACGGGTTTTTGATCGGGATCCCAACCGTATTTGGAATCTTCCAGCACTTGGGGAAGCTCCGGTTTGGCGCTGGGGCCGTACATGCGCGGATTTAGGTCGTCGGAAATTTGCAATTGAGTATCGCGCAATTCTTCGCCTTGCAAGCGCTGGCGACGGGCGTGCCAGAGCAAGTTGTCGGCGGCATCGGCGGCCAGCGCAGCGGCGTGAACTGCCGAAGACGGATCGATTTTGGAGGACTGGCAGTAGGCGGCGGAAAGGACCATCAGGCGCTGGATGGGTTTCAAGTGCCAGCCGTCGGAGATTAGTTCCGAGGCCAGCCAATCGAGCAATTCGGGATGCGAAGGATCGCCGCCCATGGCGCCAAAGTCGTTTGGCGTGGCGACAATGCCCAGGCCAAAATGATTTTGCCACAGGCGATTGATGATGACGCGGGCGGTGAGCGGATTGTCTTCGCGGGTGAGCCACTCGGCCAATGCGGAGCGGCGGCCTGAGGAACTGGGTTTATCGGCGGGGGGCGTGATTTCCGGTTCGCTAGCGCCTAAGAATTCGGGGAAGCCGGGGGCGACTTCTTGTTCGGGGCGGAGGTAATTGCCGCTGGACAGCACGCAGGTTTGCGGCGGAGCACCTTCGCCATCGCAGACGGTCATGGCGGTAGGAAGCGGATCGGGTTTTATGGAATCGTACTTGGCCAAGGCCTGCATTTGCTCGTCGTACAGCTTTCGTTCATCCGGTTTGCAGCGGCGATAAGCGCGGGCGATGCGGGAGTCGATCCAGTCTTCTGCCTCGGCGACAAGTTGCTTTTGAAAACAGGAGCGTTTTTCCGGCGGCAAGTTGATGGCGGCGAGGGTTTGTGGATCGTAGGCAGAGATGGCATCTTCGCGGGCGGCTTTGCGCTCGTCGTCAAGTTCGCTGTCGATGGCGTCGCGGATAGGTTTGGTGCGTTTCCCCCACTCACCCATCCGGCGATCGTAATCTTCGACTTGCTTGCGGCTGGCGATCGAAACACCATCGGCCGGCAAGATGGCGGCGAAGCACGCCTGCAGCCGGTAGTAATCGGATTGTTTAATGGGATCGAACTTGTGATCGTGGCAGCGGGCGCAGCCAATGGTGAGGCCCATGAATGCCAAGCCGGTGTTTTCGGTGATGTCGTCAAGAATTTCCTGGCGCTGCTGCACCATGTTGGAAGCGTTGATATCTTCGGGATACAAACGGATCAAACCGGTGGCGATCAGAGCGTCGGGATTGTTCGGTTCCAATTCGTCGCCGGCGATTTGCTGGCGGATGAAGCGATCGTAGGGGAGATCGTCGTTGAAGGCGCGGATGATATAGTCGCGGTAGCGGTGGGCGTCTTCACGGAGGCCGTCGTGTTTGAAGCCTTCGGTTTCGCTATAGCGGACCAGGTCGAGCCAGTGCTGGGCCGAGCGTTCGCCGTAGCGCGGGGAGGCCAAGAGGCGATCGACCACTTTGGCGTAGGCATTGGGGGAATGGTCGGCCAGAAATGCGGCTTGTTCCTCCGGCGTGGGCGCCAGACCGGTCAGATCGAAAGTGACGCGGCGCAGCAGGGTCAATTTGTCGGCACGCGAGTTCGGCGCGATGCCAGCGGCTTCTAGCTTTTGCGCGATGAAAGCATCGACCGGGTTGTGGGTCCAACTGCCGAGCTTGGTTAGCTTGGGAACCTCGGGGCGCG
>DASXPQ010000344.1:0-7182 GCA_036493575.1 Pirellulales bacterium | reverse complement strand
AGTTTCAGCCATGACGAGGCCGACGACTTTGGGTTTGGCTTTGGCGAGCGCGTCTTTCAGATCAGCGGGAGTAAAAACCTCGCCCCAGGGGCGTTCGATTTTGGTGACATTGGCGCCGGCGCGCTGGGCTACATCAGCCATGCGGGCGCCGAAGACACCGTTGATGCAAATCAGCATGGAATCGCCAGGTTCAATGACATTAACCACGGCGGCTTCCATGCCGGCCGAACCGGTGCCGCTGATGGCCATGGTCATTTCGTTTTTGGTGCGGAACATTTCGCGCAGCATTTGCTGCATGCGGTTCATCAGTTCGAGATAGTAGGGATCTAAGTGGCCGACCGTGGGCCGGGCCAGGGCTGCGAGCACGCGCGGATGGATGTCGCTGGGGCCAGGGCCGAGGAGGATGCGGACGGGAGGATTCAGTGGTTGAAGCATTGGAATGAGAGCGAGGGACGGAGTTATTTAGCCCAAAAAAGCTTGTGGCAGTCATTGTGGCAAGCGCGGGCAAATATGCCAAGGCAAGCGCTGGATTTTTCACTGAGCGCGAGGCTCAATTACTCTTGTGAGATATGCCGCTGGCTGTCGAGGAGTGCGATTTTGCACGTTAAGCGGCGACGCGCAATTGGACCGCTGGCGGATTGAAACGTTCGGCGAGCGCGTCTTTTACGTAGCCGTAGCGGACGAGCGCCGGGTATTCGAGCTTTGTGACGAGTTCACGAAGCGACGGATCCCAATGAAGGCGCTCCTTGGGAGTTTGGCTGACGTTGACGGGGGCGAGTTGGCGAATTTGCTCTTCATCGAACGGCACATTCAATTCATTCAAGACCTGAATGAAATCGTCGACCAGCGATTCCTGCTTACCGATGAAGTCGATGCGCTCGTCGGTATAGCGGCTGTACAATTCGGTGACATAGCCAGGGCGAGCGTGCACTAGGTTGGCGACGAACTCGTTGAAATCGGGGCTACCCAGACCGTTGAGGGCAGAGTTTGGATGCCAGCCATCTGGGAAGCCTTGGCAGCCCCAGCGGTTCCAATTTCTGGATTCCATATAACGCCACCAGGATTCGTACCACTTGAGCGGATGGCGAATGAAGCAGAAGCGATAGTTGACACCTAACATTGGATTGGTCGGCATGCCAACGCGCCGATCGCGGAACCATTTCCTGGGGCGGAACTTTTCAAATTTCCGGTAGTTCATGACACGGGTCATGTCGGCATGTCGATGGGGCAAGTACCGATACATTTGCCCTGTGGTGCGCAAAGCTTCCTCGACCCAACAACCGCCGGTTTTGGGAACGTGCAGAAACACAGCGCCACACTTCAGAATTACCCCCATAGACCCCCCCTGCTACATCTTGCGTAAGATGATGCAGAACTGGCCCGAGTCGCGGATTATTTCACGAGAGATTCGCTGCTAATCGGATTAGCGACTGGGGCCGTCTTTATCGTCTATCGGTCCAGAAAGCATACGTCTTGCAATGTTTGCCAATGCTAGCATGCAATATCGTCTGGGATTCAGATGGCGGCCCGAATGCGCGATCGAATGGGATTGATAGAACGGCATCGAAATGCGGCTGGCGCAGGTTCGACTGTGGGCGACGCCTGATGCAACGTAAGATCAGCGGCTATGCTTTGCTGGTCGGCTGAATGTAGTTGATGGCAGCGACGATTTGGTTTTCTGTCGGCTCCAGACCAAGATAGTCGATTAGCCGCACAACTTGCTGCCGGGGGTCGGCCATCATTGCGGCGAAGTCGATTCGGAGATGCTCGCGATCGGCAAAGAATTTGGTCGTTGCAGTCCAAAGAGTGCGTTGAGATTGTTCGCTCTTATCACTGGTCCACCAGTTTAACCGCACCAGCGAGTTGATTGAATTATCTAGCGGACGCCAGGCCCAAATGAACCGCATGGATTGCCCCCAGGCCTGGAGCAGGTCTGGACCGCACAAACAGAGAAGCGGATGCTTCATGCCGATCCATTTTGAACCATTGCGTTCTTGATTTTGAATCCAACGCTTGAAAACGCGTACGCGTTTAGCGGCGCGTATTTTTTCGGTAATTTCCGGTTCGCTCCACCATGTGCGTAGTTGCTGGCTTAGCCAAGCCGATTCATAGAATTCGTGAAAGGTCGATTCAGCGACATTCTGATAGAAGGGCGGGCCCATATTCACGCCGAGATGGTGCAAAATACCGGCGACGGCGCTGGAACCTGAACGGTACAGGCCTAGTACGGCGATTCGTGTGGCATGCTTGGCGCCCACTTCGGCCGTTGAGTTCGGATGGATGACACGACGAAAGCGTTGATATAGCTGCGCAAGAGTTTTAGCAGGTCGCCTGTTGCGTTTGTGTTCGACAGTCGAATGCATGCAACTTCCCTCTTAGATCCTTTAGCGGAGAAGTGTAGATAATCAATCGGGTTAAAACCAAGGTCGATTTTCGATTTGCGCGGCTGGGAGACAGTAACAAATCGCACAAGACGGGCAAAGTAAACAAACGAAGTTGGTTGGTTACCCGGATGTGATCGGTCTGGTTCGAGAATTGGCCGCGGCTATGCGGCTTCGTTACCCGGCGCCGCCGGATTTTGATTTCCGCCACGTTTTGCAGCGCGATTTTGAGCGGCGCGTTTTTTTGGGCCGCGGTCGTCGCGCCAGCGGCGGTGCAGCCACCAATATTGTTCCGGAGCGACGAGGACAACTTGTTCCAGGATGTCGGTGTACCACTGGGTGAGGGAGGAGACGTTTTTGAGGTTGGGGGCCATGGTGGCCGGGTCGATGAGTGTCTCCATGCCCATTTCGTACTGCAAGGGGCGGCCTAAACGACGAGCGTAGCCGACCATGAGCGGTGCTTCGTTGGTGAGGGCAAATACGGCGATTGCTTTGTGGGTGGACGCAGGACGACCGAAGAAGTTTACCCAACAGCCTTTATTGCCAGCATGCTGATCGGCCAAAACGCCGAGGGTGCCGCGGCCTTCGAGCAGGGCGGCCGCTTCCTGGGCGCTACCTTGCTTGGGGAGCACGTATTGGCCTTTAAGGGCGCGGAAATAGTTTATCCAACGGTCAAGATAAGGATTGTCGAGTGGGCGGGCGACCGTGAAGGTGGGGAAGCCGAACAGGCCGAGCGTATAGCCAGCCAGCTCGAAATTTCCGTAATGACCGGAAGCGAATACGCGCGGGCGACCGCGGAAGAGCTCGCGCATCATCTGACCTTCGTTTTTGAAGCGGATGTAATCGCGCCAATTGGTGTCGTGAACTTTGCGCGGGAAGTGCGCGATTTCGGCGAGCATAAGAAATAGGTGTTCCCACATGCGGCGCGTCATGTGGCGACGTTCATTCGGAGTCATATCCGGAAAGGCGTGTCGTAAATTGTTGTCAATGATATCGTGACGCAGCGGAATCACTTCGGTGACGAGCCAGGCCAGTCCGCGGGAGAGGCGATCGCAGGTTTCGATGGTGACGGCCTGCAAGACGCAGACAAAAACGCGAACGAAGAGATAGACGAGATAGTTTGCGGCGGTCGTGAGGCGGGGTCGCATCGGCAGAATCAGCGACAAATGGCGAAACTTAATTGACCAAACCATGACGAAGCACGAATGACAATTGTTACGCGCGAGAAGAAATTATCAAAGGGCGGATTCAGGAGATGATCTGCCGTGCAGCCTGCGAGGAAAGCCTATTCTTTTAAGGGAAGAGACACCGCGCTACCGGTTTTGGCCGACTTGTAGATTGCCAAAATAATTTCGACGGAGCGGCGGCCTTCGGGGCCGTCGATGGCGGGGGTCCGATTGTGTTTGACAGCATCGAGGAGGTCGGCGAATTGCGCGGCATGGCCGTGATGGCCGATGGCGGCGGGGTCGCTAGCGCCGCCGCCGGTGCTGCGGCGGGCGGCCATTTGCTGCAGGACTGCTTCGTCGCTCGGAATTTTCGTGGCGAAATCCCAGGATTTGATATCTTCCTCCTCCATGATGGCGGATCCGCCCGTGCCGTGGATTTCGATTCGCTTCAAGTAGCCGGGGTAGACGGACGTGGTGGCTTCGATCACGCCGAGCGCGCCGTTGGTGAAGCGGAGCGTGGCGACGCAAGTATCTTCAACGGCGATGCGCTCGTGAGCTAGCGTGGCGGTGTGCGCGATGACTTCGGCGACGGGGCCCATGAGCCAGGTGAGCAGATCGACGCTGTGGATGGCTTGATTCATCAAGGCGCCGCCGCCACCCAATTGCCAATCGCCGCGCCAGGGGGCGCTGTCGTAATATTGCTGCGTGCGGAACCATTTTACGTAGGCATCGCCGACGGTGAGGCGGCCGAAGCGATTTTCGTCGATGGCGGATTTCAGTAAGCGGCTCGAGTGATGAAACCGCGATTGGAAGACGGTGGAGAGCGTGACGTTGTTTTTTTTGCAGGCGGCAATGATGGCATCGCAGCCGGCGAGGGTGATGTCCAACGGCTTTTCGATGATCAGGTGCTTGCCAGCATTGGCGGCAGCCAACGCGGGTTGTGTGTGAGCACCGCTGGGAGTGCCGATGACGACGACTTGAATGGCTGGGTCGGCCAACATGTCGTCAAGCTTTTTATAGGAGCGGCAGCCGGTTTCGGCGGCGAGTTTTTCGGCGAATGGTGCGGAACGATTGAAACAGCCGATTAGCTTGGCATCGGGGACATCGGCAATGGCTTTGGCATGAAAACGCGAGATCATTCCGCAGCCGATGATACCGAAACCATAGGGCATGAGCAGACCAACAATTGAGTGGTGTGGAAAGTCGGTGAGGCGAATTGCCACGCCGGATGCCGTCCGATCTTAAGCCAATTATGCTCCGGCGAACAAGCTGGCCATGGTTAGTCCATTGAGCAGCATGTGGATTGTCAGCGAGGGCAAAAGGCGGTGCGTTCGCTGGTAGACAAAGCCTAAAAATAGACCGAATACGAGCAGCGGCGTGACGGCGAAGAGTCGAAGTGGGACGGATTCCGGGCCTTCGCGAAAATGTGTGAGCGCGAAGAGGGACGAGCTGATCAAAATCGGCAAGGTGCCAATTGGCAAGCCGAGTAAGCCTGGTTGCGGGTGACCGGTAGCTGGAACGACATCGGTTTTTTCGTCTAGTTGTCCGGACTGTGCGGGGGACATGCGGAGCATTAATGACAGCTCCAGCTTTTCCAGCCAGCCTTGCAACAGGATTCGGAATAAAAACTCTTCGGTTAAGGGCGCTGCCACGACGGCTGAGACGACGGCGGCGAGCCAAGTGGCGGATGCATTGGATTGGTGAACGACGTCGATTAGTTGATGTTCATAGGGAATCCAATGCGTGACCAGGGCTTGGACGCCGTAGACCAGCGGCAGCGACGCGACAAAGGCTAGTGCCCCACAACGAAGATCGTATGTGACGAATTGGTGATTGAGGCCCAAATCGTTGGCGGTGGCGCCGGTTCGGACGACGACGATGGCGGTGCCGACGACAAGTGTCAGCAAACGAGACACGAGATCGCCCAGGACGACCATGAATTTGGCGTGCGAGTCTAAATCGGCCCAGATTTCCGGCGTGGGAATGCCTGAAAACTTTAAGGCCAAGGAAACACACATCCATTGCAAAACGACAAAGGCACAGAGAATGAGGAGTAGATCGATTCCAGTCCAGGGGACGGGACGGCGGGGTTGGTAGGGCAACACCGGCTGGCGTCGCGAGACCTTGCCTGCGATCCAAACCCAAATCAGAGCGCCGCCTAACAAAAGCGCCGAAGCGAAAAGATTGGCAGCTAATGGCATGTGGCAGGTTCGCGAACGGTCACATTCGCCGGATTAGCTTAAGAGCGGCCCGGAGGTAGGCGTAGCCCGAATAAATGGTGATTGCGATCATCGACCAGATGGAAATGACGACGGTCCATTGCACCCAAGCGGAACCAACGGTCGGCATGATGGTAGTTTCGCCTTGGTAGGCCACTAGCGGAGGGTGCGTCGGCTGATAGCTGAGCCAGTATAAACTGCACGAGGCGGCGGCGCATTGCAGGATGAATTTGAGCTTTCCGGAGATGGCGGCGGAAAAATCGGCCCCCTGCTGTTCTAAAAAACTGCGCAGCGCGGTGACGAGCAATTCGCGGCCCAGCACCAGCACAGCCATCCAGGCGAATAAACCGGAGTTGGGGTCAGCGGCCAAGAAAATATAGGTGCCGCAAATGATGACTTTGTCGACGAATGGATCGAGCATGCGGCCGAGGATGGTGATTTGGCCGTAGCGGCGGGCCCAAAAGCCATCGAGCCAATCGGTGCAGGCGGCGACGAGGAAGAGCCAAAAGCCGGCCCAATACCAGTGGAAGTGCAACAGCACGAAGAGCACGATCGACAGACCCAGGCGGATTGTCGTTACCTGGTTGGGAAAATTGACGATGGTGCGTTCGTCATACTTCGCGGGGTGTGCCGAAGGTTGGCTGCTGATGGACATGGCTATTCCATTCTAGGCCGCAATCGAAGAAATGACGATGTCGAATGACTGGATTTGGCGGCAGACGCGTCGTTATTTTCCGGGACCGACGGCGGCGGCGACGAGGTCGTATTCGGCTGTGGCGACGATTTCGCAGGGGACGATTTGTCCGGGTTTGATGTGCTTGCCGGTGACGTAGACCACGCCATCGACATCGGGGGCGTCGGCATAGGAGCGGCCGAGCCAGGTGTTTTTTTCGTTCGGGAGGGGACGATCGATTAGCACGTCGAGTTGCTTGCCGATTTGGGATTGGTTCCACTCAAAAGCAATATCCTGCTGCACAGCCATGAGGTGGTCGCGGCGGGAATTTTTTACGTTTTCAGGCAAATGGTCCGGAAGGCGAATGGCGGGGGTGCCCTCTTCGTAGGAATAGGTAAACACGCCGAGGCGCTGAAATTGTTGTTGCTGGACGAAGTCGACGAGTTCGGCAAATTGTTCGTCGGTCTCGCCGGGGAAGCCGGTGATAAAGGTGGTCCGAAGCACCAGATTTGGAATGCGGGAGCGGAGCGTGGCCAACAGGGATTCGGTATCAGGACGGTTTACGCGGCGCTGCATGCGGCGGAGCATGGTGTCGTTAATGTGCTGCAGCGGCAGGTCGAGATAGGGGAGAATTTTGTTGCCAGCAGAGATGACGTCGACCAGTTCGTCGGTGAAGTACATGGGATATAAGTACATCAAGCGAATCCAATCGATGCCGGGCACTTCCTGCAAGCGCCGCAATA
>DASXPQ010000343.1:0-4779 GCA_036493575.1 Pirellulales bacterium | reverse complement strand
GCAATCGATCTTAAAGGCCGGAAGATTGTTCTGACGTCTCCATCCGCAGAATTGCCCGGATCCGTAGGGCTTCGCCGCGTTGCGTTTCTACGATCGTGGTTCGATCTAAATCTCGTCGGAGCCAAGCCACTGGATGAGGCTTGGATGCGTCCCAACGACGTCGTTTCGTACGGCGCAGCGGTTAGTCTCATCGATGGACTTTTCTATTTTTCGTGGGACACCTAGATTATTGTCCGCGCGGCAAAAATTCGGCAAAAATTTTTCTGTCGTTAGTCGCGCGCAAGAGATCAATGAGCAACTTCCAAAAAATTGCTCTATCGTTCGGGAAAACCGCGACGTAGACCAACTCGTCATTGAACAAAACCCGCTAACAAGGCGGCTCATGAATTGACGCAAGTCATTATGGGTAAATTGGTTGCGACATCTAAAAAGGGGAGTTGACGCGCTGCCGAAACGGAGTAAGATGTCGCCCCAGGCCTGTATGTTGTGGTCGTAAGGGCATTCACCACAATATATAGGTGTTATCGACTTTGCCAGCACTGCCACCCACAAGGGTTACTATTTTCGCGGTCAGTTGCGAAAAAACCCATAAAATATAGCAGCCAGCGTGTCGAACAGTGGTTATAGTGCTTAGTGTATGGAAGTACACTGAGCCGGTACGGATGCCCCGGTTTTGTTTACAGAAGGAGCTGACTCATGGCCCACGCTGAAGTGACCCTGCCGACCAAACACGCCCCAAAGCGCACTCCGAAAATGGGAACCCAGAAACGAACTGCCGCTCGCCTACGCGCCGGCGGCATTGCCATCAGTCCGCTGTTTTGCCCTGAGAACGTTGCCGATCCGTTCGACACCGTCGAATGGGATCAGCGGACCGCCGTCATCAAAGACGAAAGCGGCGAGGTGCTGTTCGAACAAACCGGCTGCGAAGTGCCCAAGTTCTGGAGTCAGCTTTCCACGAATGTTGTCGTCAGCAAGTACTTCTATGGCGAAAACGGCACCTCGGAGCGCGAACGCAGCGTTCGTCAGCTGATCCACCGAGTTAGCCGCACGATCGCTGATTGGGGCTTGGCCGACGGCTACTTCGCGGATGCCGAAGATGGCGAAAACTTCTATCGCGAGCTCACCTGGCTCTGCCTGCATCAGCACGGCGCTTTCAACTCGCCCGTCTGGTTCAACGTGGGCCTGTTCCCTCAATACGGTGTGAAAGGCGCGCAGTGCAATTGGCACTGGGATGCAGAAACCGACGTCGTCAAGCAGCCGGAAAATCCGTACGAATATCCGCAAGGCTCCGCCTGCTTTATTCAAAGTGTTACCGACAACATGGAAGACATCATGGAGCTGGCGCGCAGCGAGGCCATGTTGTTCAAGTTCGGCTCCGGCACCGGCACCGATTTATCCACGCTTCGCTCCCACCGCGAGAAACTGTCCGGCGGCGGCAAGCCCAGCGGCCCGCTGTCGTTCATGCGCGTGTACGATCAGATTGCGGCGGTCGTCAAAAGCGGCGGCAAAACGCGCCGGGCTGCCAAAATGCAATCGCTCAAGGTCGAACACCCCGACATCATGGAGTTCATTGAGTGCAAGGCGAAGGAAGAAAACAAGGCGCGCGTCCTCATTGAAAAAGGCGGCTACGAAGCCAACTTCAACGGCGAGGCCTACAGTTCCATCCTGTTCCAAAACGCCAACCTGTCGGTCCGCGTCAGCGATCAGTTCATGCAGGCCGTGGAAAAAGATCAACCCTGGACCACGCACTGGGTCACCAAGCCGGAGCGCGAAGGCCCCACGTTGCAAGCTCGTGAAGTCATGCAGCGCATGGCCGCGTGCGCCTGGCAATGCGGCGATCCCGGCGTGCAGTACGACACCACCATCAACCACTGGAACACCTGCCCGGAAAGCGGCCGCATTAATGCCAGTAATCCGTGCAGCGAGTACATGTTCCTGGATGATACGGCTTGCAATTTGGCCAGCATCAATCTGATGAAGTTCCGCAATGGCGATGGCACGTTCGAGGTGGAGCGGTTCAAAACCGCCTGCCGAATCTTTTTCATCGCGCAGGAAATTCTGGTCGATCACGCCAGTTACCCAACCAAGAGAATCGCCCACAACAGCCATCTGTTCCGACCGCTCGGGTTGGGTTACTCCAATTTGGGCAGCCTGCTGATGGCCGGCGGCATGCCGTACGATGGCGACGCCGCCCGCGGCATGTGCGGCGCCATGACGGCCTTACTGCACGGAACCGCCAATCTCACCAGTGTGGAGTTGGCTGCTGCCGTCGGTCCGTTTGATTCGTTCGAGCAAAACCGCGAGCCGATGTTGCACGTGATGCAAATGCACCGCGATGCGGTCGAGAAAATCGATTCCGCTTGTCCGTCGTATTTGCAAGATGCCGCCCGCGATTTGTGGGATCAGGTGCTCGATGAAGGTCAGCGGTTCGGCTTCCGCAACGCGCAGGCCACTGTGCTGGCGCCGACCGGCACCATCAGCTTCCTGATGGATTGCGACACCACGGGCATCGAGCCTGATATCGCACTGGTGAAGTACAAAAATCTGGCTGGCCGTGGCATGCTTAAAATCGTGAACAACACGGTGCCGCTAGCGCTAAAGACGCTGGGTTACGATCAGCCGAAAATCGAATCGATTTTGGGCTACATCGAAGCGAACGACACCATCGAAGGTGCCGCCGACTTGAAGCCGGAGCATCTTCCTGTGTTCGACTGTGCTTTCAAGCCGCAAATGGGAACGCGCTCCATTGCCTGGCATGCTCACGTAACCATGATGGCCGCCGCGCAGCCGTTCCTGTCCGGCGCAATCAGTAAAACGGTGAACATGCCGCGTGAAAGCACGCCGGCCGACATCGCCGGCGCCTACATGGAAGGTTGGCGCTTGGGCCTGAAGGCCTTGGCCATCTATCGCGATGGTTCCAAGGGGAGCCAGCCGGTTGGGACATCCATGGAAGGCGAAAAGGCAGCGGCAAAAGTTACGCCCGTCCCGCGCCGTGAACGCCTGCCCGATACCCGCCGTTCCGTCACGCACAAATTCAGCGTGGCCGGACACGAAGGGTATCTCACCGTCGGCTTGTACGACCCGATCGACATCAATAATAAAGACGAAAAGGGCCGTCCCGGCGAGTTGTTCATCAACATGGCCAAGGAAGGCAGCACCATCGGCGGTGTCATGGATGCCTTTGGCACCGCCATTTCCATGAGCTTGCAATACGGCGTGCCCTTGGAAGTGCTGGTGAACAAGTTTTCGCACATGCGATTCGAACCGATGGGGCACACCAAAAACCCCGACATTCGCATTGCCAAAAGCATTATCGACTACATCTTCCGCTGGTTGGGCAACGAATTTTTGCGCGGCTACAAAGAAGCCAACAAGGGCCTCGTGGCCGAGGAGCCCTCGCCTCTGGCCAAGTCAGCCAACGAGCCAGTTCAAAAGGCTGCCGCGACCCCAAGTCGCGCGCCAGAAACTGCGGATCGGACTGGCGCCGCAGCCCCTCAGCCCGCTAGCACCGTGAAGCAGGCACCCGCAAAATTTCCGGTTGCCAAATCGACCTCCAATGGCGTACATTCGGCAACCAACGGGCATGGCAAGTCGTCCAGCGCTGCTGCCGATAACGCAGCCCTCCTGCATCGTGCCGGGGCGGCCATGTATATCGACCAGAACGCCGGAGCCGTGGCCCGCGAGGAGCAGTTCGCCAGCTTCCAACTAGACGCACCCAGTTGCGATAACTGCGGCGCGATCACCGTTCGGAACGGCAACTGCTACTTGTGCCACAATTGCGGAAATTCGATGGGTTGTTCGTAAAAGAGATACGGGTTGCTCGCAATGGATTTGGGGGCTGGATGCCCACGAGCAACCTTTTGATGTTATCAAATCTGTTTTCAAGTCGTTGTCAATTCGGTTTAAAACGTCGGTTTCGTTAGATAATTAACTAGTTTTCATCGTCGCGGGCGCCGTCCCCAATTTCATCGTGGTCAACGGCGCCTGCTTTTTTGCGCCCGATTCCCACCGCTCACTTCCTATGGCGCAGGGTTTGCTTTCTCTAGCAAACCCAGCAAAAACCAATCGTTTTTGCACAGTGCAGCAAATTACTGGCTGCGCGCATGCCAGTCTGGATAAATAGCAATCAGTCTCCGACCGTCGGAATTTTCATCCACACGAAGAAAGGTGTCCCATGGCTTCCTGGTTTTCAAAAATGCTAGGTACCGATATGACGCTCGACAATCTCGACAAGCTACTCGAGAAACAATTGCAGGATTTGTATAGCGCGGAAAATCAATTGATTTCCGCCTTGCCCAAAATGGCAGATGCCGCCGCCAGCTCCACACTCAAGAACGCCTTTCGTACCCATCTGGCTGAAACCAGGCAGCACAAAACCCGCCTTGAGCGAGCTTTCAAACTGCTCGGCAAAAAAGTGAAAGACGAAAAATGCGACGCCATGAAGGGGCTCATCGCCGAGGGGGACGAGGTCATGAGTGCCGAAGGCGATGACGACGTGAAAGATGCCGCTTTGATTGCCGCCGCCCAGCGCGTCGAGCATTATGAAATTGCCGGTTATGGTTGCGTGCGGGCATTTGCCCGGCGGCTGAATCGTAGCGATGTTGCCAAACTCCTGGAAGAAACACTCAAGGAAGAAGGCGCTGCCGACAAAAAGCTGACCCAGATTGCGGAAAAGTCGATTAACGCCCATGCTGCCAAGGCTGCCCGTCGTGGCGCGAAGGTGTCCGCTGCGCAACACAACGGTCGTCACAAGCCAACATCAACCATAGCCCATCGGAA
>DASXPQ010000342.1:0-5976 GCA_036493575.1 Pirellulales bacterium | reverse complement strand
GTACGAAATAGACATGTGTCCCTTCGGCTAGGCCCTCCAGCACCGGCGGCTTGCGCCGAATGTTTAGCGCATTCCACCCCATGTGCGGCACCTTCAATTCCGCAGGGACCTCGAACTTCACCACCTCGCCGGGCAGCACACCTAATCCTTCATGCGTGCCGTTTTCGTAGCTCACATCGAACAGCAATTGCAGCCCCAGGCAAATGCCCAGAAATGGCTTGTCGGCAGCGATGGCGTCTTTGATCGGCCCCACCAAATCGCGCCGCCGCAGTTCGGCAATTGCATCTTCAAACGCCCCTACGCCCGGCAAAATCACTTTATCGGCCTTCGCAATATCCGCCGCGGAACTAGTAATCACCGCCGGATGCCCTACCCGTTCCAGCGCCTTCTGCACGCTGCGAAGGTTCCCCATTTGGTAATCGATAATGGCGATCATGCGGTCGGAGTAGTGAGTAGGTGAGGCGTGAGTGGTGAACGGACGCCGTTAACAGAGAATGACAATCAGCCAGGATTGCGGTTCGCTACTAAAGAGAATTGTAGCGTGTCGTAGCAGCGGCGGCAGTGCCCGCTCGTCTGACCACTGGCCTATTTCTGCCACTGGTCCGGATACACCACCAGCTCGATACGACGGTTACGTGCCTTGCCTTGCACAGAAGCGTTCGAGACCACGGGATGATTCGAACCGTGGCCGACCAGGAACAACTGCTGCGGCCGCATTCGGCCTCGGGTCGTTAGATAATCAAACACCGCGCCGGCCCGGGCAATCGATACCTGATGGTTCGACATCCACGTGCCTTGCTGCGGCGGATCGGTATCGGTATGCCCTTCCACGCCGATGATTTGCGTCGGATACCTGCGCTCCAATTCATTGGCGACGCTGTCCAGCATCGGCACCGCATCCTGACGAATCTGCGCTGTTCCGGAATTGAAAAGCCGATCGGCCGGCAACTCGATTCGCACCACGTCGCCATCCTGACGCACTTCCACGCCAGGAATATTAAACGTCGGCAGATTGCGCGCCAGGCTGTTGTTCGCACTGACCTCAGCAATCCTGTGCTTCTGAGCGCTCGCCGCCAACATCTGCGCCTGCTGCTCGGTAGTCTGCTGAACTTCTCGGGACTGCGTTAACTGTTGTGTGGTGCTATTAAGCTGTTCGCGCGTCACCGCGATTTGATCTTGCAGCAAATGATTCTGCTGCTGCGCTTGGGCTAGCTTGGTCTGCAAATCTTGATTGTCTAAATCCAGCGCGCTGGTGCGGCTTTGCAGCGTCTGCTGCTGTTGCAGCATCGCCACCTGTTGCTGTTGAGCATACGGCGATGGCGCCGGCGGCTGACTGGATGCGAACGGATTCTGTTGGCAACCGGCCAAGGCCAGCGCCGAAAGCGCAAATGTAATCCGCCGGCAGAAATTGCCCGGCATGACACGAACTCCTTCAAGAGAAACCAGCGACAAGATTTGCGAAGACAAGATTGACCCGCGCAACACCGTCGCGCCGAGACAATTGGGCCGCAATAGTAGTACCGCCGCAAAACAGCCACAAGGGCAATTGAAGCCCGCCATGCCTCCGCATTCCGCTTGCGGATTAGCGCCGTCGGGCTCGCTTACGCTGTCTTCGCTAGCGAGGTGTCAGCCTCTTGCGGCCGCCACAACCGCGGATAGCTGCCGTAAAATCGCTTGATGTAATTCCGATGCCAGCGGGTCGGTGCATGCGACTCCCATCCTTCCCGAGCTAGCATGCGGGGCGACAGTCGAAAGTTTGCCGCATCACATAACAAAGCATCACTACCTTTGATGCGCGCAATCTCGTTCAAAACTTCCAATGCCCGCCGGGCACTTGCCCAGCTTGTGCCTCGCGCCGACACAGCAAATTTCAGCGCCAGATAATTCGGGTACCGCAGCGGCTGGTTGTAATACACCCGAATGCAATCGCCATGAACATGGTTGTGATACCACTGTCCCCACAGCACGCTGAACAGTGAAACCAATTTTGGCCACGGTCGTAAATGAACGGCGACCAACCGGCCGCAGCACACTTCAATCACGCCATACCGCCGCCAGCGGAGCGTTTCCGCCCCCCCTCGCAAATCGGTCACGGATTCCAAGAGCTTGGCCATGCTCAAACATAGCACGGGAAAAATGACCGATTTTGGCCCTCATTTTTTATTCAATTTGTCCTTTAGCAGCCGCCAGCCATAGAGCAGTCCTGCCAAGAGCGGCAAGCACACAATAATGGCCGTCGGCACCAGCCATGGTATTTCAAAGACCGCACTGGCGTAATTCCACAGCGGAGCCCAAAACAGCATCGTGAGGAGTGCGCCCAAACACAAAAATGGCCCATATGGCAGCACGTTTTGTCGAATCAACAGCCATTGAACAATGCCGAACACCGCCCCGACAAACGGCGCGATGAAAAACACGATGATGACCGCTTGCCAGCCCAAAAACGCACCGATCATCGCCATCAGCGTCACATCACCAAAGCCGACGGCTTCTTGCTTAAGTGCGACGCCGCCAATCACTCGGATCATCCAAATCATTCCCGCGCCCACGGCCATTCCGACAAGCGCCGACATCAACCCATGCCAAATGCCTCGTGCCCATCCCGACAAAATGAACATCGCACCCGCAATCGCCAGCGGCATCACCCATACCCATTCCGGCCGCGCAGCAATCCGCCGCCACATCACGCGCCACGCTTGTCCGATCCCTACGCCGCTCCGCCACCGCCGCGGCAACAGCGCAAAGCACCACACCAGATAAATCGCCAAGCCAACAATTAGCGAACTCCAGCCGTCCAAAAACCCGCCTCCGCCAATCGCATGATCCGTTGGATAATCAAAACGCAACGGGCGAACCAAATCTGCCGGACTCGGCAAGTTTAAATCCAATTGCAGCGCCGGGACCGCCGGAGATGTGCACAGCGCTGCCAACAGCAACGCAATCACCGTTCCGGGAACGCTAACCACATCTGGAATCGTTTGCTCATCAATATCAATAAACGTCGCCACGGCCATAAATGCCAACAGCACCGCATGAATCGCAAACTGCACCTGCAGCGCCCCCAGAAATCGTGGGTCACTCGGCCGTAAACCTGGAAACAGCGGCGACGTGTTTAGAAAAAACTTCTCAACTTCCAACCAGTACAGCGCTGGCACTCCCAGCGCAAACATCCACTCCAACAACATTGGCCGAATCCAAAATCCCGGTCCGTGAATTTTTTCTTCTCGTCGCAAGCTGAACCAGCCAACAATCGGAATCCGATCCAGCCAACCGCGCCGCGGCAATTCGCCATGTGTCAGCGACCACGGACTAATCCGCCGCCGCAAATACGCCAATCGGTAAATGCCAAGGTTCACCAACGATCCCAGGCAGGCACCGCCGAAAAACAAAAGTAGCAATATCCAAGGCATATTGTGGAACGCGCGCCCCTTTTCGCGCTATCTGCAGGCAGTCAGAATATGAGGTTTCGCCATTGAACCTGAGCTGCCACGGCCTGTCCATATAAGTATGTCACATTCTTTGCAGCTGTTGCGGATCGACACTCGCCAGGCGAACGTGCGCCAAGTGCTGACCGAGCTGCGCGAGCGGCTCAGCCCGCGCGGCAATATCGTCAGCGAAGCCGGCCGCCAGCGCACCATCGAAGTTTTTGGCCAGCCCCTTTCGCCGCAAGAAGTCGTGCAAAAAATTTGCGACGATGTCCGCCTCAAAGGCTTGTCCACAGTGCTCGAGTATTCCGCTCGCATCGATAAAGCTGAACTCACTCCCGACACCATTCGTGTGACTGCCGTCGAACTGGCTACAGCTCATAAATCAGCCGACAAAGATTTCTTGACCAGTGTGCGGCGCATTCGCAAAAACATTCTCCGCTTCCAACAAGCCATTTTGCAGCGCGACGTGCGAGTCGATTTGCCAGATGGCGGCGGATATCTCCGACAGCGCTATCTGCCCCTGTCGCGAGTGGGAATATGCGTGCCTGGTGGCGCCGCAGCCTATCCATCGACGGTGCTTATGACCGCCGTACCCGCGCAAGCCGCCGGAGTAAAACAACTAGCCATCGTCGCTCCCCCCACCAAATTCGGCGCGTACAACGCTGACCTGCTGGCCACCTGTCACGAGCTCGGCATCGCGGAAGTCTACCGCTTGGGCGGCGCTCAAGCGGTGGCTGCTTTGGCTTATGGCGTTGAAGGGGTGCCTAAGGTCGACAAAATCGTCGGCCCTGGAAATCTGTTCGTCGCTTTGGCCAAGCGCCATGTCTTTGGCGAAGTCGACATCGATTCCATCGCGGGTCCCAGCGAAGTAGTGGTCGTAGCCGACGAAACCGCCCGGCCCGATTACACCGCCGCCGATCTCATCGCTCAAGCCGAACACGCCCCCGGCTCCGGCATTCTAATCACGTGGCATGCGCCGCTCATCGACGCCGTCACCAACGAACTTCAAAAACAAACGTCGCATTTATTGCGCGGCGATTTGGCCCGACAAAGCTTGGAGCAATTCGGCGCCCTGATTTTAGCGCGCGATGCCGACGAAGCCTGCGCCCTGGCCGATGAACTTGCTCCCGAGCACCTGCACATCGCCGCCGCCAATGCTGAAGCGCTGCTGGAAAAAATCCCGCATGCCGGCGCCGCGTTTTTAGGCCATTTCAGCCCCGTGGCAAGCGGCGATTATGCGGCCGGACCCTCGCACGTATTGCCCACCGGCGGCACCGCCCGTTTCGCCGCTGGCTTAACCGCCAACGATTTCCTCCGCGGCGGCAGCGTAATCGCCCTGAACGAAAAAGGGTTATCCGCCTTGGCCCCCGACATCCGCTCCCTGGCCGATAAAGAAGGCCTCACCGCCCACAAAGCCAGCATCGATGTACGGCTAAGCAAAACTCGCTGATTAAAAACCGACTGCCTACGGACTACTGACTAATGCCCTCCTTTATCCGTCCCGAAATTCAGGCCCTGCATGGCTACGTACCCGGCGAGCAGCCGCGCGAAGGCAATATCACCAAGCTGAACACGAACGAAAATCCGTATCCCTCCTCGCCCGCGGTCCAACGCGCCATCGGCCGCGCCATCCAGGCTGGCCTGCAAAAATATCCAGACCCGCTCGCCACCGCCTTCCGCTCTCGGGCTGCGGAACTTTTGGGTGTCGAATCAAACTGGATTCTTTGCGGCAACGGCAGCGACGACATATTAACCATTGTCACCCGCGCATTTGTCGGCCAAGGCGATTGCTTGCGGCTGCCGTACCCCAGTTACATCCTCTACAAAACTCTGGCGCAGCTGCAGGGCGCCGAAGCCGAAGAAATTCACTTTGAAAAAGATTGGTCGCTCGGCGAGAGCTTTGCCAAACCGCGGCCGCGATTAAAACTCGCCTTCCTTCCGAATCCCAACAGTCCGTCCGGCACCATGATTCCGCCGGCGCGCGTCCGCGAACTGGCCGCCGGACTCCCCTGCCCATTAATCGTCGACGAAGCCTATGTCGATTTCGCCGACACCAACTGCGTGGCCCTGGTCAAAGAAACCGACAAAGTCTTGGTCACCCGCTCACTTAGCAAATCGTACGCCTTGGCCGGCCTGCGCTTCGGCTACATCGTCGCCCAGCCTCACATCATCGAGCAGCTGGAAAAGGTCAAAGATTCCTACAACTGTGATGCCCTTTCCATCGCCGGCGCCACCGCTGCCATCGACGATCAAGCCTGGCTCACCGCCAATCGCGCCAAAATCCTGGCCACGCGCGAAAAGCTAATCGCCGGCATGCGGGCACTGGGTTTTAACACCGTCGATTCGCAAGCGAATTTCGTCTGGAATCCCCATCCCACGGTACCGGTAAAACCGCTGTACGAGCTGTTGAAAACGGCCGGCGTTCTGGTGCGATACATGGATTATCCCGGTTGGGGCAATGGGCTAAGAATTTCCGTCGGTACCGACGAGCAAACAGACCTTTGCCTGAACCTGCTCCGCGGCATGGTATAGTTGAAAAACTCGCCTT
>DASXPQ010000341.1:0-4722 GCA_036493575.1 Pirellulales bacterium | reverse complement strand
GCATTCAGTCGCTGTACCACTTCCAGCGTTAGCGGCTCGCACCACGCTCCGTGAATCGTCACGTAACCATCATCCCAGCTACCCAGCGTCGGTTTCACTTCACGCTCACGATAATCCGTCGCTTTGTCCGCAATCCGCATCATCAAGTTTCGCACCGCCAGCGCGCTCCCCTCCGACCCTGGAACCTGCCCCGTTCCACGACCTAAGAAAAAGCATTCCACCACTTCCACAGGCACGCGAATCGGCCTTCCCGATTGCAAATAAATCAACAATTTATGGTCGGCATAACCCAACCTCGGGAGTTTCATTTGTAGGACAATCACTCCCAATAAAATCAGCCCGACCACGGCCATCGCCCAGCCCAAAACTTGCACCTAACTTGCACGTTCAACCGCCAATCCCCACGCCATGAACAGCCCTATCGCGATCAGCACAACAGGCAGTATCATGCCCAACAACAACACCCGCCGATTGGTTCGCAACCAAATTTCCATCGTCTTAATTAAATTAGCCCTGGCCCCTGCCCGAGAGTGGTGTCTGAAGTAATCGAAATCTTTTCAACTCGGATAATTCACCAAAACATACAATAAACAACCCCGATTTCCAAACTCGTCGCTCAATTCTCATCACTCGTCCCACGATCCTCGCCCCTATTCCGCTGCTGCATGTCTTACAACCACGTCACCACTCCGGAGCAACTTGCAGCGTTGTGCGATGAACTCAGCCAATCGCCGGTTATCACCTTCGATACCGAATTCGTCTCCGAGCACACCTACCGTTCCCAGCTCTGCTTAGTCCAAGTTTGCACACCCGCCGGCCTGGCAGTCATCGACCCGCTAACCACCGGTCCCTTGAATCGCTTTTGGGAAGTGCTTGCCGAGCCCAATCATCAAACCATTGTGCATGCCGGCCGTGAAGAGCTCAGTTTCGCTTTGCATGCCGTCAATCGTTGCCCTGCCAATCTCTTCGACGTGCAAATCGCCGCCGGTTTCGTGGGAGACGAGTTTCCCTCCGGCTATGGTTCGCTCCTGTCTCGCTTGCTCGGCGTCAATACGCAAAAAGGCGAAACCCGCACCGATTGGCGCCGCCGTCCACTAAGCTCCCAGCAGCTCGATTACGCCTTGGACGACGTTCGCTACCTCATCCCGCTCCGCGATAAATTGCAGGAGCGACTCGATAAATCCAACCGCGCCGCCTGGTTCCAGGCCGAAATGCAAGACTTCGTGCAGGAAGTCGTCGCCAGCCGCGCCCGAGAGCGCTGGCGTCGCGTCTCCGGCATCTCCGGTTTGCATCCCCGAGCGCTGGCCGTGGCGCGCGAACTCTGGCGCTGGCGCGAAGCCGAAGCCCAGCGCCGCGATTCGCCGGCTCGTTTTGTCCTGCGCGACGATTTACTCGTCGAGCTCGCCCGTCGCCGCACCGCCGATCTCCGCCAAATTCGCGCCGTCCGCGGTTTGGAACGCAGCGAGCTCCAACGCTTTCTGCCCAAAATCGCCGAGCACATTCAGCACGCACTCGAACTTCCCAATGAAGAACTGCCGCAATCGGAGCGCCGCGAAACCCCTCAGCAAGTAACGGTCCTCGGCCAATTCTTGTCCACTGCACTCACCAGTCTCTGCCGATCGTTGGAATTAGCTCCCGCCTTAGTCGGCACCGCCAGCGACGTCCGCGATCTCATCGCCTTCCGTCTCGGCTTCGTCACCGATCAGCCCCCTGCCCTCGCTTGCGGTTGGCGCGCCGAAGTGGTCGGCACCTTGATCGGCGATCTCCTCGCCGGCAAACTCAGCATCCGCATTACCGACCCGCTTTCCGATCACCCCCTCGCTTTCGAAAAAGCTGCCCAACCTTCGCCAACTTCTGCAAACCAAGCATGAACGCAGCCTCGCAGGTTCCCACGACAGATTCTCCTGTGTCCGGCAGTTCCGCCGCCGCACACCCGGACTTACTGAAGTTGGAAACTGAATTAGTCTCTCTCCGTCGCCGATTAACTTGGCTCACCGCTGCCGTCTTCCTCGTCGCCTTGGCACTCCTTCTCTTCGTGGCAGGTTTTCTCTCCGGCGAGATCGACTATCACTACGGCGAATACAAACTCATCGCTGGCGCTTGCACCGGCGGCACCGTCATGGGCTTTCTCTTCGGCTGGCTCGCCGCGCGCCGCGCAGGCTGAAATCAGCCCGCGCGTAGCACCCCTTCTCTCCGCTTATCACCATAGGCAATTTGGCGAAACTTTTCCGGCAATATCGATTCCTCCGCAAATGCCGATTTCTCCGCAAATTCTGAAAGTATCGGTAATCCGGCATCCGATACGACCCAAAGCGGAGAGATTGGCTCCGCAATACCGCTACCATCCGCACAGCTCAAGGCACTTGCCTGGCTTTACCGCGTGATGGTAACCAACCGGGACCAGACCCGGTTGGCAGATCCAGGGGAAATTAGGGGGGAACTCGTAATGTCTTGCGCTAGATTTCTATCTTTTGCCGCCCTGTGTTTGGGCCTGGCAAGTTTCGCCGCATCCAGCCGCGCCGCTCAGTCCGATTCCGACTACGACTTGGAACCGCTGCTGCGCCGCTACAGCGCCCCATCCAGTCAAGTCACATCATCCGACAATGATGTGTCATCCGACTTGATGTCACTCGGCACAGACAATACCGCTGCATCCGACAGCGATAATTGTCCGCACCGCGCAACGCCAGCCAGCTACGAGGCCCCGGCCCACGAATCGCGCCTTTGCGATCAACAAGAACCCGCTCTGTTGCCGCTGACCTCGACCGGACCAACCCGGGCCATCAACCGAAACAATTCCGATTGGACCACAACTTCTGTTCGCGTCGTCAAGCAAGCCAGCGCCTCCGGCGGCAACACCTACGGCCCGGCCGCAAACGACGACATGGCCCCGTTCGCCATGCCCAATCAGCCCGGCTCGCGCACACCTCAAACTACATCCGACTCCTCGTCCGCATCAACGCGAGCCTGGGTCGGCGATGGAAATGCTCGTACCAGCAAAACCGGCAATGTCGCCATGAACGCCTGGGCCGGCGATGGCAACACACAGCCCGCCCGGCCGGCCGATACCGACAATTCGCCCCGCGGCGTGCCTGAAGTCGTCAAGGCAGGTTGCGCATCGTGCGACAGCGATCATTGCTGTGACGGCGACAGCTGCTGCCAGAGCGATCACTGCTGCTGCGACGACGATTGTTTCAATCCCTGCGGTTGCTGCGGCTGGTTTGCCGGAGCCGACTACCTATTGGTGCGCCCCGACTTTAGCGAGGATCAGGCGTTTGTCCGCATCGCCGGCACTCCGCCGGCCACCGTCACTAACACCATCATCCAGCAAAAATTCGGATATCAAAGTTCGGTCCGCGCCTTCCTTGGCTACCGCACCGAATGCGGCGACGAAATTCGCTTCACCTATTGGAATTTCAGCGGTGGCGGAACACAAACCGTTTTTCCATCCCTCGACGTGGCCTATGGCGGCCAGTTCATGCTCCGCGCCAACTTGCCCGGCGACAGTTTAACCAACTCCGCCGGCCTGAATATGAACGTTTACGACATCGACTACGTCAAATGCTGCTGCAATCCCTGCCCGACATGCAATCCTTGCTGCCCGGTCTGGACTCTCAGCTACTCCGCCGGCGTGCGAATTGCCGACTACCGACGCACCGACAATACGTTCCAAGTCACGCAAGGCGTCAACGACGAAAACGCCTTCATCAACACCAGCTTCATCGGTGCCGGCCCGAGAATCGGAATGGAAGGACGTCGTTACTTCCGCTGCAATCGCCTGTCCTTGTTCGCGCGCGGAAATCTCTCGCTACTATTGGGCGAGTTCGATGCCGAGCAAACACTCGTCGTCTTGAATCCCGGCGGACCAAACATTCCCGAACATTTAATCGACAACCACGATCGTATCATCCCCGTGGCTGATATCGAAATCGGCGGCGACTACCGATTGGCCGACAACTTGCGCATCTCGGCCGGTTATTTGTTTCAGGCCTGGTGGGATCTTGGTCAGTTCGAGCAGGTTTCCGTAACCGACTTCCTGCCCAACAACAATTCCAACATCCTCGGCTTCGACGGCCTCTTCGCCCGCATCGAGTATTGCTTCTAAGCATCCTCTATTCCGAGGGCGGCCCCTGTGCCGCCCGCCACGTTGCTAAGAACAGCATCCGTACAAAGTTTCGTCACGTCTCAGCCCCGCCGGAAAGCACCGGCGGGGTTTTTTTCACGCCGAGGTAAATAGCCCGCCCGTGTCGATCGGAGAAGCATCAGTCGGAGATATATCGACCGTAAACACGTCGCTAACAGAACTGCCAATCAATCTGCAATTGGCAAACGACCTAAGTCGGCTGGCGGCGATCAACGAACAGAACGAATCGCCACACAAATTTAGATTAAACAGCTCAAGCGCCCACAGGCTTCACCACGCGCCGTGTCCGGCGTTCCGCACGCAATCTTGCGCGGCGGCGAATTTCGCTTGGCTTTTCATAATATTCTCGGCGCCGCATTTCTTTCTTGATGCCGCTCCGCTCCACGAGCTTGCGAAAGCGGCGCACCGCTTCCTGAATCGACTCGCGATCCCGAACCGTAAGCTTGACCACATTTCCTCCTTCGCTGGAACTCTAAAACAAAACTTGGCGGCCCGCGTACAACCCGCCTGCCCGCCAAAAGGCGAAACATGAAAGTGTACACTCATCTAAACCACTATGTCTACAGGGTTTCCCCCCC
>DASXPQ010000340.1:0-5764 GCA_036493575.1 Pirellulales bacterium | reverse complement strand
AATTGGCAACGGAAAGAACTCAGCATCGCACCGATCGCGACGCCTTCTTGCATGAAATGACCGAACAACGCGTCCAGCGCCACGACGATACCACCGCCATCGTGTTCGCCGTTAATGAGTTGGCTTCGTCAATCAAATATTCCAGCAATTCTGCCGTCGTAAATTCTACCCCCGACCATCGCTCCTCCCACCATCCCAAAGGCACCCCATGACCACACCTGTCATTTCCAAATCCCTGGCATTTCCGAATCTAGCCTCGCTGCGCGATTTGCTGAATCTGTTGGCTTCGTTGCGCAATTTGTCGAATCCCTTCACTTCAGCTGACGATCTCCGAACCGCCGTTGAACTCCTTCTGAATTTCGGCGCCACGCTGGGCTTGGATCCCAATTGGCTCGCCTGGTTGCAAAGTATTCACGATAACCCGCAACTCCTCGCCATCGTGCTGGCCGTCGGCCAGTACCTGGAAAGCCTGTTCGACCTTGTTCAGCCGCCGGCGTCAATCAGCAATACCTCGCGGCGCGGCGCAGATGTCCACCCCGCAGTTGCCATCCAGTGGACCAATTGGCTCGCCTTGATCAGCCAAATCGTGCAATTGCTCGAGCAATTGCGGACCACCAAGTGAACAACCTCTGATGCCACGACGAATGTTTCCAGCTTTGTTAATTTGTTCCAGCCTGCTGGCCCTCGCAACTCCCGCCGACGAGATGCGCGCAGCGGTGGCCGACGTTGAGCGATTACCTCCAGAGGTACGACCAACAACACGCTACCTAACGCTGTATGCCATTGCTCCATCCCAACGCCAAGATGCTGTGAAGGCTATCAGCTACGTGCTCAATGCTCTGTCGCATACAAGAGCCATTAGTCAACCTCTGCTCGTAACACCCACATTGGTTCGATTCAGTATTGGTCAATATGCTCCTCGGCCGGATGAATTTGCCGCTTGGTTCGACGCCTGGGAAAAACTTGCCGAACTGGATCCATACTTCCATCTCCGCACGCAAGTACTTGTTAATCCCGATTCTAAACTTCGCAAGCCAGCAGGAAACAAAACTGCGGTCGGCATATCGGTCTCTTCGCCTTCCGACCTAAAAACGATTACGACCGATGGCGGCTGGGCCGATCCTTACACTGCCGCACAGTTGCGTTCCGCCACGCATTCAGTGGGAGCTCTTCTCAGGGCCGATTATTTTATCGTCCAGGCTACGACCACGCCGCGCTACTACGAATTCAGCGGCGTTCCGGATACCGAGAACGATTTCCTGAAATCGCTCGGCGTCGATCGCACGGTCATCGACCGCCTGCGCGCCAACGCCGGAGCAAATCTGGCAACCAGCGGCGTCACCGCCAAACCGCGCAGAATTGTGTGGGCTCAAGGACCGTTAGGCGGCATTTACTCGACCCTCGATGTAGAAACGGTCGACGCGCAGCGCGATCCCTTGCGTCGTCCCATCACTGCCGCCGGCTTGGCGTTCCATTACGACCTTGGCGAATGGTTCGCCGTGGCCCCCAACGGTCTGTGGCGAACCGCCCTCTTTAATTCCGCCGGTCACCGTCAAGATTCTGTCCCCGACCGTGTGGCCAAAGACACCTCCGATCCGGCTGGCGATGGCATCGTAGTCCCTTTGATCTCGTGCATCCGCTGCCATCGCGAAGCCGGTCTGAGGCCATTCGTCGACGACGAAACCAAGCTGCTCACCGGCCGCGTCGACCTCCTCAGTCCCGACCCCAATATTATCGGGCGCGCCGTTGAATTTTACGACGAACCGCGACTCAACCGCCAAATGCAGTTCGATCGGCAAACGTATGCCGATGCTGTCGCCCGCGCTACCGGCGGTTTGAAGCCAGAAGAACTTGCCGAATCATTGGCCACTTTGGTCCGCCGTCACGCTTATTTGCCTGTGACGCTCAATCAAGCCGCCACGGAAGTCGGACTGGATCGAAACCAATTCCAAGACGTTTTAGCGCTCACCCACGATCCAGTGATCCTGTTGCTGTTGGAAAACCAGCCCGTGCTCCGCGGCCAATGGGAATCCAGTTTCGCCGAAGCCGCCTTCGCTGCTCAGACATTTTTCAACACAGTCTCAAAAAAACAAGCAACCAGCAACTAATCGCCAACACTAAAACTCAGTGGAGCCCCATCATGTCACGAAAAAAACGCCCTTTATATCTCATGATCCCTTTCGTTTTGGCAGTATGCGCCATGCCAGCATCTGCCGCCTGTCGCTCCAAATACGTGTTCAATAACAGCGATGAAATTAAAGTCATCGTGCCCTTTGCAGTCCCCGTTGGCGTTCCAGTGGCCCCCTTTGCGCCGTACTTCTACAGCTTCCAGCAAAGCCAATCATCCGCCGCACGATATCAGTCGCAAATCGACCCGACGACCTGTGCACTGCCGAAAGAAAATGTTGCTCCCGACAGTTCACCCTCTGACAGCCAATTTCCATCGTCCGACCCACGATCCTCAACGCCGTCGCCTTTATCAATCGTTGCCGCCAAATGCGCCAACTGCCACGGCGGACCCACGCCCAAAGCCGGTTTATCCCTGGAACAACCGGAGTCTTTAAACACCGCAGATCGAATCCGCGCCATTCACGCCGTAGTAACCGGCCAAATGCCAAAGGGGAAACGGCTCTTGCCGGACGAACTCCAGGCAGTGACCACTGAATTATCAACCGTCTCCCCGCATGAAACAGAATCGTCGTCTCACTCACCATCAGCCCAGTCTGGCCGCTGACCCTTTTTGCAGCGGTACAAATCAGCTTGGGACCCTTTTTATTAGGAGAAACGGATATGAAACGTTCAGTTTTCACCTGTGTTGCGCTCGTTCTCGGTACCGCGCGATTCGCCGTAGCTTGCCCGCAACAATCGGCCAGCGCCGCGTGCGATGTCGCTCAACTTGCAGCACCGGTGGTAGCCGTCCAGAGCATTGCAGTGCCCAGCGTTGCAGTCCTGGCCACCCCCAGCGTTGTCACACCTGCCGCCGTCCTCGCCACGCCCACCTTCGTTACTCCGACGCTCGTCACACCAAATGTCATTGTTAACGAAGTTGTGGGCCACCAGACGCGGTCTCGCGCCCGCGTCCACGTTACCCGGATCAGAGTGCGCTAACTATTATCGTTCGCGAAACAGCGCTAGCGGTTAGCAAAAACGGTCGAGCCATAAACACGCGCTGGCCGGCTAATCGCTAGTTGCTGATTTCGACCTTGCCACAGACGATCACAATCTGCCTACCGCCTACTAATCATGCAAATCCGCGACCGCATCAAAGAACTGCGCCGTGTGCCGGCCGGACAACTCCGTCCAAATCCAAAAAATTGGCGGACCCATCCTCCCGCGCAGCAAGATGCACTCCGCGCCGTACTGGCCGAAATCGGTTACGCCGGCGCTCTCTTAGCCCGGGAACTAGCGGACGGTTCCTTGGAACTAATCGACGGACATCTGCGAGCGGAAACTACTCCAGATTTGCCCGTACCCGTCCTCGTACTCGATCTCACGAGCCAAGAAGCGGACAAGCTCCTGGCAACTTACGATCCACTCACTGGCCTGGCTGGCATCGACACGGACGCACTTCACCAATTGCTGGCCAAAACACCCCTCGAAAATCCCGCTCTCCAGGCAATGTTGAATCAAGTTGCCGCCGCAGCCGCTGCTGTCACCGACGCACGAAACCAAACCGATCAAGCCACATCCGAAATCAAATTGCCCGAGCTCTTCCAACTCGTCGTCGAATGCGAAAACGAAGACCAGCAACGGCAGCTTTACGAACGTTTATCCGCCGATGGCTACAAATGCCGCGTGCTAACCCTTTGAAGATTACACCTCCTAGGCACGTCAGCTCCCAGACACCCAGACACCAGACCCTTAGACACCCCAACCCCCATGCTCATCAACGTCCATTTAGAATGCCCCGTCTTCGATTCCTTCCGCGTGCAACAAGTCGCCGGAATGTTCGACGTCCCTTTGGCGCAAAAACTTCAAGAGCAATTTGCTGTCGACGTGCCCTCACTCGATTTCAATTGGCAAATCGGCGTCATCGTAGGCCCATCCGGCAGCGGTAAAACCACCCTAGCCCGCCAGCTATTTAATAAAAAATTCATCGAACACATCCACTGGCCATGCGATCGAGCGGTCATCGATTGCTTTGGCGATCTATCAATTCACAACATTACCGGTTTGCTGACCGCCGTCGGGTTCAGTTCACCTCCCTCCTGGGTCAAGCCGTATCAAGTCCTCAGCGGCGGCGAAAAATTCCGCTGCGACCTGGCCCGTGCATTATCGAGCCACCCTACCGACAACCACCTGGTTGCTTTCGACGAATTTACCAGCGTTGTCGATCGCAACGTCGCCCGCATCGGCTCCGCCGCCGTCGCCAAAGGTATCCGCAACGGCCAAATCCGCTGTCGGTTCGTCGCTGTCACCTGTCATTACGACATTTTGCAGTGGCTCGCCCCCGATTGGGTCATCGACATGGCCAACCGCGAATTCACCTATTATGACCTAGCTGATGATTCGTCCGCGTCGGACCCTTCACCACTCACCCCTAACCACTCACTCCATCCGCGCCGGAGGCGGCTTCGGCGACCGGTCATCCAGCTCCAACTCCACCGTTGCCGGCATGCTCTGTGGCGCCTCTTTGCGCGTCATCACTATTTAAGCGCCGGCCTCAGCAAAATGGCCCGCTGCTTTGTCGCCCTGTGGCACGGCCAGCCCGTTTCGTTCTGCGCCACGCTGCCGGTCATCGGCAAGAAGAATCATCGGCGAATTTCCCGCATCGTCACCTTGCCCGATTACCAAGGCGTTGGCATTGGCATGCGCGTAGTAGAAGCCGTTGCCGATCTACATCGTGCCGAAGGTCATCGCCTGAACGTCACAGCCAGCCATCCAGCGCTGATTGCCCACTGCCGCCGCTCGCCAAACTGGCGCGCGGTAAACGTGATGAAAACCGGCGCCCGTCATACCGACCGTTTCATCCCCGGCTACCGCAGCAGCACCGGCCGCGCAGTGGTCTCATTCGAATATCTCAGTCCCGTCGTCAAATTTCCGCATGGCCCAATTCAAGAGGAAAGTTAAGGGAAAGTTCCGGATGCAGAAGAGCCAGTTTCTTCGAGAAAAACGCAATTCATACGACGCGAACTTTCCCCTCTAAAAAATTTTCTATGTCCACCCGAAGATCAATCCTTGACGAAATTAAGAAGCGCGACATTTGCCTCATCTTGTCGCTCGGCGGCACCCGCCAAATGGCCGCTCATTACATCGGCTGCACAGTTCGCACCATTCGCAACGCCGCCAAAAGCGACCTTGCATTTGCCGACAAGCTGGCGAAAACCGAAATCAGCCCCGAAGTCAAATTCCTGAAAAACATCATCGACGCCACTAACGATTCAAAAAACTGGCGCGCAGCAACTTGGGCTCTGGAACGCATGTATCCCGAGCGTTATGCCCGCCGCCGTCCGGAAACAATTCCTGTCGCCCAGCTCCGCGACGTGGTCGATTACTTGGTCAAGATGGCGATGGAGCAGGCTCCCGATACGCAGGATCCTAAAACGCTGCGCGCCACCCTAAAAACGCTCGCCCATCAAAGCCTTGCTCGCAGTGCTTCAAAAAATAACCGATGAAAAATAAGCCTCGCAAACCCTGGCGGACACCCTTGATCTGGCGCGAACACGTTAATCGATTATTCCTCCGCGCCCGCAGAGTTCGAGAACATCATCATCAAATCAACAACTCACTGGATATCGATTTGCTCACCTGGGGCCAAACTTTC
>DASXPQ010000339.1:0-2781 GCA_036493575.1 Pirellulales bacterium | reverse complement strand
CACTTGCGCAATATTCAGGTCGGTGCCCAATTCGAAAGTGACGGTCAGCGTATAGGAGCCGTCGTTGGTGCACTGCGACGACATATACAACATTTTCTCAACGCCGTTCACCTGCTGTTCGATCGGCGCGGCGACGCTGTCGGCAACCACTTGGGCATTGGCCCCGGGATAGCTCGCGGTCACTTGAACGCTTGGCGGCGTGATATTGGGATATTGCGCCACCGGCAGCACGAACATCGAGATGATGCCCAGCAGCCCGATGACAATCGATATCACCCAAGCGAAAATCGGGCGCTCGATAAAGAATTTGGCAAACATGAGCGGGCTTCCAGGCCGGATCCTTCAATAGGTCGATCGTTTACGACGTCACTGCTGCTGCGACGATTGAACTTCCACTTTCATACCCGGGCGGATGCGCTGCAGGCCTCCGACAACAATTCGGTCGCTGGCAGTGAGGCTCGGTTCTGCATTCTTATCGTCTGGGCCAGCGACGCGAATGCCACTGGCGTCGTGCACAATTTGCTCGGGAATAGCAATCTGCAGTGTGTCGGACTGAACTTCACCAACGTTGATCGGCCGATATTCAACCACGTTCTCGGAATTAGCCACCATCACGTATTTCTGTGATTGGTCGGTGCCGATGGCGGCTTGCGGGATCAGAAGTGCCGGATGTGGATCGCCAATCGGCAACCGCACCCGCAAAAACATTCCCGGCACAAATACTCGTGGTCCTGTAGGTGGCTTGGAGTTAGCAATCACGCCACGCACTTGCAGCGTGCCGGTCGTTGGATCGATTTGGTTATTCACAAAATCGATGTAGGCTGTGTACGGATAACTTTCGCCGCCGGTAAGGCCCAAATCTACAGGATACTTTTCGTACTTGTTGTCTTTGTCGCGAGCCGACTTCAACTTTCCTTCACGCATCAGAGCAGCGATGCGTTCCAGCGTAGCTTCATCAATGTCGAAATACGCGTACACTGGATCTTCGGATACAACCGTAGTCAGCAGCGTGTTGGCTTCGACCAGGTTACCCACCGACAGCAAATTGCGGCCGACAATGCCGTCGATGTCGGTCTTCACATCGGTAAATTGCAAATTTAGCAGCGCCGATTCCGAATTAGCCTGCTGGGCCGCCACTTCCGCCTGCGCTTTCGCTTGGGCAGCCAAATATTTGTCGACGTCCTGCTGGCTGATGGCGCCGGGTGTTTTGGCAACCACCAATGCTCGGGCGTAATCGGCCTTCGCCAGTTCCAGTTGTGCTTTGGCTAAATTGACTTGGGCGATCGCCTGATCGTAGGTGGCCTGATAGGGCCGCGGATCGATTTTAAACAGCACTTGGTCGCGCTTTACATCTTGTCCGACGACAAAATTAAAATCCTGGGTCGGCGCTTTGTCGCTCTTTGCGTCAAAGTTCCAGCGAACCAGGTAGCCGTTTACTTTCGCACGCACATCCAGCGAATAAGGCGCCTCGCTGCGTCCCGTGAAATACTCATAGTCGGTCACCGTTTTGGTCACCGGCTGCTGCACGCGCACGATGGGCGTCTGTTGCTCGGCCGAATGTGCACCGTGCTCTTCGCAACCGCTCAGCAGTAGCGTAATCCAGCCTAACGATATGCACACCAACGCCACGGAGAGTGAACTGCAAAACGACCGCAGCGGTGCACAACATCGACGCATCATTAATTGATTCATGGCAGGCTCGAAACGCAAAGCACTGGTACGACAATCGCGGCCTTTCCGGCAGGCGCAAAGCCACTCATGGATATAGGTTGCGGGCCGGCATCGAGCGATGTCGGCAAGCGACACCTGGTCCGATTATACCGCTTGAACGCATTTTGCCAGGAAAAAGTCACGGCGGCGGCGACGGGCGATATCGGAACGATGAATCTGTCTGCAAACACCTCCATGGACTAAATGTCTGCTTGGCTCATGCCTTAAACTGGCGGCTGGCGTTCTAGAAACTCATTTGAGTATTGAGATTTCTTATCGCCAATTGGTCGCAACTCAGGAACAAGGCACCATCCTGCGGCGTTCCGCCGAATGTTACCGGGAGCCTAGTTGCCATGATGTTGCTGGCGCTGCCACGCCGATTTGCAAGAAAATGGGGCTCTTCTTTAGCCGGACGGGTCCCCCAAAGCCGCTGGAATTGGGCAGTTCCGGCGGCTTTCTTTTTTTAATCCGCCGCGGCAATGCTTGCTGTTTACGCCCGTCACGGGCTTCGCTATTATTCCTCCCCGCCGGAGGAAGACATGCGTAAAAAATGGCTGCTGATTTTTTTTGCGGCGCTGCTGTTGCCGGGCTGCTGCGTTTTGGAAGTGCACAGTCCCGTGTCGCCATGGATGTTTGCCAAATCGTCTCAGGCGGCTTCAACGACTCCGGTATCGGACAAATCGATTCGTACAGCTGCGGCAGATAAACCGTCAACCAAGGCTGATAACTGGGGGAGTTGAATTCTGCGCTATGTGGCCAAGTTATGGTAAACTTGTGCCGCCATGATGCCCAATTCTTTTCCGCTGGCGGTGCTGCGGTGGTCGACCGATTGGTGGTTGCTGGTATTGATCCTTAGTTATTTGCTGGCGCTCGTCAGCGTCCCGTCGGTTCTGCTCCAGCGCCGTGGCCGCCCGCACTCGGCGGTTAGCTGGCTGCTGATCTTGTTTGCGTTGCCTTGGATCGGCATTTTCCTATGGTGGGCGATCGGGCGAAAATACCTGGAGCGGCAACGCCGACGCCGCCAAAAAGCCGCGCTGCAAACGGCATTCGCGCTAACTCAAGTGCGCGAAG
>DASXPQ010000338.1:0-3498 GCA_036493575.1 Pirellulales bacterium | reverse complement strand
GCCCTGGATATTCAATCATCTCTTTCAGCGCCGCGCTCAGCTCGCTCTTCTTCTTCACGCTGGCCGCACCGCACCCAAATCCTTTGGCGATCGCCACAAAATCCGGATAGCGCGTCGAAGGTCCCAATCCATTCCCTTCGCCAATCGCCTCGGGATGATCGATCGGCCCCAAATACGTGTGCGCACGGTTCCCTTGATGGAACCGATCCTCCCACTGCATCACCATGCCCAAGTGCTGATTGTTCAGCAGCAGCACTTTCACCGGCAACTTTTCGCAATACGCGGTAGCCAACTCCTGAATGTTCATCAGAAAACTGCCGTCGCCGTCAATATCCACCACCAGCTTGTCCGGATTCGCCGCCTTGGCGCCAATCGCCGACGGCAAGCCAAAACCCATCGTCCCCAATCCGGAGCTGGACAGAAAAGTGCGCGGATGCATGAACTTATAGAACTGCGCTCCCCACATCTGATGCTGGCCGACACCGACCGTAATAATCGTGTCTTCCCCCTGGGTCTGTTTCCATAATTCATCAATCGCATGCTGCTGCAAAATGCCGTCAAAGTTCTTGTCGTATTTCAGCGGATCCGATTTCTTCCATTCGGCCACTTGCTTGTGCCACGGACCCAAATCGTCCGGCGCTTCCACAATTTTATTCAATTCTGCCAGCGCGTACTTAATATCGCTCACAATTGGAATGTGCGCCGCTTTGTTTTTGTTGATCTCCGACGGATCGATGTCAATGTGCACAATAAATCCGTGCTTGGCAAACTCCGCCACTTTGCCCGTCACCCGATCGTCAAACCGCACGCCAAACGCCAGCAGCAAATCGGCTTCGTTCACAGCGTAATTGGAATACACGGTGCCGTGCATCCCCAGCATGTCCATCGATAGCGGATCGTTCGCTGGAAACGCGCCCAAACCCATCACGGTCATGGCGACCGGAATTTTTGTCTTTTTCACCAGTTCGCGCAGCTCAGCGCTGGCCTCGCCGCTAATCACGCCCCCGCCGGCATAAATCATCGGTCGCTTCGCGCGCTTAATCGCTGCTGCCACTTGCCGAATTTGCTCCGGCTTGGCGCGGCCGCTCTCCGGATGGTAACCCGGCAAATTCATTGGCACGTTGTAGTCCGGCTCAATGTTCGCCAGCTGCACGTTCTTTGGCACATCCACCAGCACCGGCCCCGGCCGGCCGGTCGTGGCAATGTGAAATGCTTCCCGCATCACCCGCGCCACGTCGTTCACGTCGGTCACCAAATAGTGATGCTTCGTAATGCCGCGGCAAACTTCCACAATCGGCGTCTCTTGAAACGCGTCCGTGCCAATCACATGCGTGCCCACCTGACCCGTAATCGCCACCAGCGGCACGCTGTCCATTTTCGCGTCGGCAATAGCTGTCACCAAATTCAGCGCACCTGGCCCACTCGTCGCCATGCACACGCCCGGTTTCCCAGTCGTGCGGGCCAACCCCTGTGCGGCAAACGCCCCGCCCTGCTCATGCCGGGGCAAAATGGTCCGAATCTGACCCTTGAACCGCGTCAGCGCCTGATGCAGCGGCATGCTGGCTCCGCCGGGATAGGCAAAGATAATCTCTACCCCATGGTTCACCAGCGATTGCACCACCACATCCGAACCGGTCACCATCCCACTACCGCTGCGTGTTTTAGAAGCCGTCGCCACGAAATTTCCCTTCATTTAAACATAAAGCCGGACATGTCATGCCCGGTCGTCAGCCGTTCAGCGCCTTGCCAACCTATTACAGGCTAACACATTAGGATACGCGGCGGCCCAAACCTATGCAACCGCACACCCGCCGAAACCGCCTAAATGCATGCCCGCCACGACAATTATGCCGCCCATGCGGTTCAGTAGGGCCCCAGCTCAGCAAGTTAGCAGTCTTGGCCAATTAACACAGTTCGTCTTGACCCATCCCAAATGTCCCCCGATCATACGCGGCCTTTTCCGGGAGCCGATTCCGCACGCCGGCCCCAGTTATTCTGAACGCCGCACCACTCACAACTCACAACCCACCATGTCCCGACTGTCAAAACATCCAATTTCGTTGACTGGCTTTTTATTCCTTGTCGTTGTCAGTTCGGCCTCCGCTGCCGAGCCCATCGCCTTCACATACCGCGCGCCGCAAGTCGGCCAGCAAGGCTCACACGACATGCAATTCACCCTCGATCTAAGCATCAGCCTCCACCAGGCGGGTCAAACCATTTCGTCCGAACAGCAGCAACTCTCGCGCGATCAGGATCGCCAGGTCACCGTCCTCGCCGTCGCCGATAATAAAGCCACCAAAGTGCAAGTGATGTACACCAAAGCCTGGGAACAAGTCAGCCGCGGCAAGCTCACCGGCACCCCGCAGTCGCAACCGATCGAAGGCAAGTCCTACATCGTGGAACGACGCGGTGCCGATTTGGTCGTCACCGATCCCTCAGGCAACAACGTCCCAGACGACGAACGCATGCTCGTCGTCGCCAGCATGGACGCGGTCGGCCACCCCAATCCCCTCGGCACGTTCCTTGATGGCAAAAAAATCGCCGTCGGACAAACCGTGCCGCTCCCCAACGACATGGCTGGCGACCTCTTAGGCGTCAAAGAAGCCGGCGGCGAAGCCCAAAAGGTGGAACTCAAGCTGCAAGATGTCACCAAGGACGAAGAAGGCCAACGCCTCGCCAATTTCAACATGCTGGTCGTCCTCAAGCTCGCTGGCGGCGCCAACATGGAAGTGAAAGGCAAATTGCAAATCGAGCCCGACACCTGCCAAATCGCCGAGGCCACCTTCAACGGCCCCGTCTCCATGCGCGAAACCGAAGGCCCCAAAGGCCACACCTTCGAAATCGCCTCCGACGGCACCATGAAAGTCGCCGTCCGCTCCCACGACATGCGCTAGACACTCCCCGTTTAGCCCCGGTGCCCACTTCTGCGCTCAACGAAGTCCCGCTGACTTTTGTCGTGTAGCGAGCGTGACTTAGCCGTTATTGCAGAATCGACTCCCGTGAAAACTTGAAAGTAGCTCCACTATATTTTTCCTTGATATTTTTCATCTCTCGATAGAACTTATCGATGTCTTGCTCGGGAACCGGCAAGAAAATACCCAAGTAGTTTGTGTAATTCGTGCGTTTCAAGCGGAGCCGGATTGCGACGAGTAAGAATTCAGCGCCGTTAATGCCTGCGGAAATGACGAAATGCGGCTGATCGGGCTTTAGCGCAAAGTCCCTCATGGAAATTATTAGGCTGTCAAGATTCGGATTTTCCAATGACGAATCGCAGATACGACGTCGAAAGAGCTGGAAGTTCTCATGCAAAATTAACGGATAGCCAAAACTTTTAAAAAGAACCAGATATCCAGCTCGTAAGACTGCAGTTTCGAATCCACTTTTTGAATAACCATAGTTGATTGAAAAGTTTACTTCCGAAACGTTACCTTCCTTAAAGTCTTGCTGTATTGTATCGCTCGCCGCTGGATTTGACGCCTTTCCGACAACGCTGAAACC
>DASXPQ010000337.1:0-1910 GCA_036493575.1 Pirellulales bacterium | reverse complement strand
GTCGTCGTTAATGATGGCGGGAGCGGTGATTGGCAATTTGGTAATTATTCCGGCAATTTCGATTTTCGGCGACACCGTGCCGGGGTTGATATCGCCTGGGATGAAACCCATTTCGCAAATGGATTTGAGCGAAATCCAAGCCAACTACTTGCGTTACATCGGCGCAGGCTGCGTGACGGCGGCCGGCATCATCAGCATGTTTCGCACCATGCCGATGATTATTCGCTCGGCGACCGCGGGGTTGCGGGGCTTTGGCGCCGGAACGAGCGGCGGCCGGCGGAAGCGAACGGAACGCGATATGTCGCTGGTGACCGTAACCGTGGGAAGCTTAGTTCTGTTGGTGGTTTTGGCTGGCATTTTGATGACTGAGGTGCCGCTTTGGACCGCGGTGCTCGGTGCCGCATTAGTGCTGGGCTTCGGCTTCCTGTTTGTGACCGTGTCTTCACGGTTGACGGGCGAAATCGGCTCATCGTCCAATCCGATTTCCGGAATGACGGTGGCGACGCTATCGCTGACATGTCTGATATTTCTGGCGTTGAAAATGACGACGCCGACCGATCGGGTGTTGGCGCTTTCGATTGCTGCCGTGGTATGTATTGCTGCTAGCAATGGCGGAACCACTTCACAAGATTTGAAGACCGGTTATCTCGTCGGGGCAACTCCTTATTGGCAGCAGTGGGCGATCATTGTTGGCGCGTTGACATCAGCGCTAGTGATCGGCGGTACCTTGCTACTGTTCAATATGGCCGGCACCGTATACAGCCGGAGAGACTTGCCCCAGGTGGTTTTGTCGCCGCAACAATACGATGCGTTGACGGAACACGCTACTTACGACGGGCAGGAATATCGTGTGTGGCATCCCACGCGCAGTGTGTATCCCACCGTGACGCCAGGGAAATACTACGTAGATCAATACCGTCGTCCTGCGGTTCTGGTTGATCCGGCAATCACTGGCCGACTCAAGACGCGCGACAACGGCGAAGAAGTGAAAATGAAGTTCGATGCGCCCAAGACGCAAGTAATGGGCATCATTATTAATGGCGTTCTGGAGCGAACCTTGAATTGGGGATTGGTCCTTGTCGGTGCGATGTTGGCCGTGGGCATTGAGTTGTGCGGTACTTCGTCGCTGGCCTTTGCCGTCGGGGTCTATATTCCCATGCAGTACACCAGCCCGATTTTCATGGGTGGTTTGATTGCCTGGCTGGTCGGCATGTGGTCGGGCCGAGGGAAGGCTTCAGGCGATGAGGCTGCTGCAATTGCCGAGGCGGAAACCAGCCCAGGCACGCTATTAGCCAGCGGATATATCGCCGGGGGCACTCTGGCCGCCGTGGCAGTTACTTTTTTAGAGTTCTCCCAAACGCTGAAAGAAAAACTAGACTTTCACAAGCAGGTTTCCGGAACTTTTATCGACAGCGAGTGGTTTGCCTTAACGATCTTCGGACTGCTGATCGCCGTGTTGATATTTATCGGTTCGCGCCCAGCGGAAAACAGACGCCGGTGAACCACGACCCGCTGAGTTGTACAACGTAGCGCTAATTGTCACACATTGAGTAACATTCTTATGAATCGCACTGCATGCATTGCGGCATTGGTTACATTTGGACTTTTTATGGTTTCATCACTGCTGGCCGACGAGGGAATGTGGCTGTTTAGTAATCCACCACGAAAAGTACTGAAAGAAAAGTACAGCTTCGAGCCCAGCGACGAGTGGTTGAAAAACGTGCAGCAGGCGGCCGTCCGATTTAATAGCGGCGGCAGCGGTGCATTTGTTTCGCCCGAAGGATTGGTAGTTACCAATCATCATGTGGGCGCCGACGCCCTGCAAAAGCTGAGCACGGCGGATCGGGATTTAGTCGCCAAAGGATATCTGGCCAAAAAGCGAGAGGACGAATTGAAATGTGTTGACCTGG
>DASXPQ010000336.1:0-5743 GCA_036493575.1 Pirellulales bacterium | reverse complement strand
CAGCAATTGCGCAACAGACGACGGTACAACAGCCGATTTGTCTGTTGGCGCTCAGCACCACCGGCACAGCTCTGCGCACCAATGGCGCACCAAATTCCGACTTTACCGGCTGCAGCGTCATGTCGGATTCTGCATCCACCTGCAATGGTTCGAACTTAAAAGCAAATTATGGTTTAGCCGCCGGAACAAATAATGGCTGCGGCAACAAGCAAAAATCAAATATTCCAGTCGTGCCGGACCCTTATTTGGCGATGGCAGCAAAAATTCCGGCAAACACATGCGGCTCTTATCAGCAAGAGACAAAACATGGCTCGACCTATTCAGGCGGCATCTCCTGGTCGGGTAGCCAACCCTTGAGCGGTACAACACAAATGTGTGGAGACGTACGGCTCACCGGAAATGTGGTTATCAATACTCCAGATAACACAACAGGGGCGGTTCTTGTCATTGAAAACGGACAGTTGGACCTCAACGGTTTCACGCTGAGTACGTCCAACGGTTCGGCGGTGACCATTGTGTTTTCTGGTACCACAGGAGGAGGCTACACGCACGCGCCCACTGATAATTCGACTGGCCAAGGCGGTACGCTCAACATCCAGGCACCGAGCGGGTCTTCGGCCCTGTTTCCGGGCATGGCGATTTACCAGGACCCAAATTTAACCACTGGCGTTGACATCACGTACAAAGGCAACAACCCGCAATTGTTGATTTCGGGCGGAGTGTACCTGCCACATGCAAACGTTCAGATTAGCGGCAACGTCGCAAAGTCGACCAACGGGGCGGACTGTTTTGTGATGATTACAAACACTGTCCTAATCAACGGCACAAGCAACATTTATCAGCAGACGCCCGATGGTTCCGGTTGCAAGCTGGCAGGATTGAATATGCCGAGCGCGACGATTCCAGGCAGGGCTAAACTGGTATTTTGAGCAATACACACCTCCCCAATTTTTGCGCAGGCAAATGCCATGTTCGCCGTAATGAGGAAATTGACCAAAAAACTAAGAGCAAATTGGTCGGATCGACGTGGTACAGCCGCGATCGAATTTGCATTCTTCGTAGGGCTGCTTTCGCTTGGCGTGTTAAATACGGCCGACGTTTCAATTTATATCTATCAGCGGATGCAACTTGAGAACGCGAGCGAAATGGCCGCCCAGTCGGCCTGGAAAACGTGCGACCCGTCCCTAGGCTATGTTCCAGCCACAACGAATTGCCCTGGGTTAACAACCGCCATTACGAAGGCGTTGCAGAGCACATCATTGGGAACGAAGGTCACGTTACAATCCGGTTCGCCGACAGAGGGATATTACTGCGTGAATAGTTCAAACGCCCTGCAATATGTCAGCGGGGTCAGCAGCAAACCGACCGACTGCACGGCGGCGGGCATGCCGAGTTTGCAACCAGTAGATTATATCAATGTTACGGCTACATTTGTTTATGCTCCGCTCTTTCCTGGTGTGACAGTCGCTAGTGCGTTCACAACGCCGATGACAAAAACGGCACTCATGCGAATGGAATGATCGTGCGCAAATTTCACAAAACCTTACGGAATGATGAGCGCGGCACCACGGCAGTTGAATTTGCCATCGTGGCGCCAGTCTTCATTGTTCTTTTGGTTGGCATGCTATATTTATGCCTGTCGCTACTGTTGGTTGGCAGCTTGCATTACGCCGTGGAAGAGGGCGCCCGCTGCGCCTCGGTGCGAACGACGGTATGCACCGACGCGACCTCTACCGTCTCTTATACGAAAAGCCGCTATTTTGGGCCCAGTGCGCCGACCTTTACCTACGCGGCAGCGGCTTGTGGCAACTCTGTAAGCGCCTCAATAAATTACGTGATGAATTTGGGCTTGAAGCAATTTACCGTCCCTATCACGGCGACGGCATGCTTCCCCTAAACCAGCTCGGCAACGCGCGGCTCTCTTAATCGGCGACTGACACGCCGTGGTCGGTCCAAACAATCGCTTAACCGGTTCGCGCTCAGGCGCATGACTGGTCGTAATTACCCGCGATGATCATGGCGGCCAGGATTAAATGAAGCAGACGCCGAGGGAATCCTCGTTTCGCCAGATCACGCGGCAGCTGCGGATCGAGCGAAAATTGTCGAAACTCAGGTCAAGTGAGTCGGGAACATCCGCCGGCGCCGGAATCTCCAAGCAGGCGCCGCAGCAGGTCAGATTGCGAACGATGCATTGCAGCGGCGGAGAGTTATTGAGCGCGATCTTGGCGCTCCGTGAAATCACATTTCTCGAAAGCCGGCGGTTTTCTTGCATGAATTACCTATGCGCGTCGAAGAGTAGATTACCCAGCACTCGTTGAATGTGGGCTAAAGGTGACTCCAGTTTTTTAGAAATGATTCAAGCCCTGTTAACACTGATCCAAAATGCGCGACAAAAAAAGAACCCCCGAGACCTGGGGGCTTTAAGCACGCTATGGGCCAGTGTTACTTAAGCTGTGTCGAGATACTCGAGAAGGTAGTGTTGAGCTGGGTGCCGAGGCCATTAACGACCGCGATAATAGCAACTGAAATTCCAGCAGCGATAAGGCCATATTCGATGGCCGTCGCACCGGAATCGTTTTTAAGAAGTTGAACGAATTTGCGCATGATGAACTGCTCCATGAAATCTTCCGCGTCCAGAATTTAACCGACATTTGTTACTCGACGATAAATTACATGGAAGGAATTACCGGGGTCGAGTAGCTGAGAATTAAGGCTGCCGGCCGCAAAGGCTGGGCAAGTCGCATCGATGAATTTTGCGGTTTGATGAATGCAACCGCGTGCTTCGCGCGCATGGTCAGAAAACTTCCGTTCGTCTTTTGGATTGGCCGGGCCCGTCAATCGTCCCGGACCCGCGCTCCATACCTCAAGATGAGGCTGCCGGCGGCGACAGAAGGGCGTCACGACGGCGATGCTTTTACGCGGGGGCAAATCTTGACAAATGTGTCGGTCGCGATGGTTCGCCCTAGCTAGGTTGCGCAAAGCCAGTCACTTTGAAAGGTCTTCGCTCAGATATCGAACGCCGACCGGCGCGCGGCAAGGAAACGATGTGAAATAAATGGCTTCAATTTCACAAGGACTTATGCCATCAATTTAGCATGGAGAGCGAAAACCGAACGCGACTGCGCTTTATTAGCCTGTGGGCCCCGGCATAAATGAGATACATACTCATCTTGTTATTTACTTGCGGGCACGGGTGTGGTTCGCCGGCTACGGTGACCTTGCCCACACAATACGTTACCCAACAGCAATGCCTCCTCAGTGGGAACGTTTGGCTGTCTCCAGCCGCCAACCCGATGGGCGCGGTGAGCGATTTCCGCTGTAAGGCTGTGCGTCGCTAATAAAAATTTACGCGTGTACGTCTGCGGTTGATAGTCACCCATCACGACTTGCCGGCTGCCCGCAGACTAGCGATAATTGATCAGCCTGGAGTAAGGCTGATTGTCGCCCCATGCTTGCGTCGCAGACTGAAATATCTTTGAACTTTATTGATAGGCTGCATAACCGAGGAGTTTTGAGTTGGTTCCGCTGCCCGCCCAAAACATCGAGCCTTCGATGGGCGAAACAAAAAGGCTGGCATGGGAAATAGCTTTTATGAGAAAGGCTATCGATCTCGATTGGGTCAACTTAGCTGCTCAAAATATTTCCCCCGCCCGACGTAAAGTGCTGACCGAACATCTTACGATGTCCATTTCCTCGCTAAAGCAACTGCATATTCGACTGCAACATCTGTCCAAAGGCCGACCCCAAATAACCCCGCGCACCAAATAGCCGACGCACCTTTTTTCCACCGCTCGCTATTGCCAAGTTTGCTATCGCCAGTCTGGCCGCATTCTTTCGCCCGCATGTTAACGAACGGAACCGTAAAATCGTCGTTTACCAAGAGCTTGCGCATTTAGGTTACCACGCGGATTGAATCGCCACGCACCGCGGATGGCGGTATTGGTTGGTCGCCATAGGGCTCCGCCACAGGAATCCGATCGGCACGCGGGGAGGCTGATCGAGAGATTTGATGACTCCGCCCAATTTAAATTCGCGGTCATGAGTCGTGAGCGGCTACTCGTTTGCTGGCGGCGCCCACTTTTTACGTGATGTCGTCAAACTTGTGCTGACAAAGGACGTCAAATCCATGCGCACTTTCGAGAACTTGTTGGTGCCCGGCTCAACCGAGCTTCCGGAATGCATGTGCGGCACCGAGATGCAACTTGATAAAACAAAGCCGCGCGGCGATGCCGAAGTTCGTATTTTTCGGTGCGCAAGCTGCCGTCATGAATTTCAGCTTATGGTTTGGCGGCCGATCGTACAGCAGGATCATACCGAGGCTTAACGGTGAGCCTCGGGCTCAGTTTTATTGATCTGTGTATCGGCGAGCACGCTGTAAATCATAGCGGCAGCGATTCGCTTCGGGGCCCTTCGGTAAGCGCTGCGGCCGAAGGGGGCACAACCTACCGTTCCCATGGAACTAGGTCATACTGAGGCGCCATGACGGCAAGCTTCCAGGCCACAAGCTTGATTCGGGCGGATCGAGTGCGGGCCGACCTGCCGATTACACGCCGTCGTCGGGCTCGGATCGAAGCAGACATCGATACGAGCCACCCCGGGTTGCCGTGGTCGTGGATTGCCCCGAAGTTATTGCCTGAAAATTGGTCAGATCACTTCCGGAGAAACCTCGCGCTTACCGACCTCAGAACTAATCGGTTTGTGCGACGAAACCGGTAACTGAAAGATAGTGGCGTGCTGCCCCTCGACCAAATCCGCCAGCAAGACGACATATCCGTCCGCGAATTCCAAAGCGTCGTGGTGCTTGGCGTTGTGACCCTCATTAATTTTGCGGAACCGAGCGACTTTCTGTCCAAGCTTACGTTTGCCAAAAAAGGCGACGACTGGCTTTTTTTCCGCGTCCCTATCAAAAGCGATCTCGGTTCCTGGCGAGAGGCAAACGGCGACGCCAGGCTCTCCCACGGCGGCAAAGCCTCGAGTGAGCGCGCCAGGGAACGCTGTCGAAATCAGTTTGTCGCCAACCCGACCATCACGAGAAGCAACACTGTGGAGGCTATAATCACACATCGTCCGCTCCATATTTTCAATTTGCGAGCGCACTCGATACCGCTCGAGACGGCAATGCCAAAGCGCCCACTAGCGACTACTGTGGCTTCAATCAAATATCTGTGAGATTTACCGATTGTTGGTCTGCGCGCCGTCAAGAATGCGGAGCGCGATCCTGCCCTTCCATAAGGCAGCGAGGATATCGATATCATGGGATGCTGGCTGTTAGCATAGGCGGCGCTCCAAATGCAGCCGATGGTCGCGCCGACAAATGGGTGCGCGCTCGTAAAAATCGCAGGACCCCGTGAAAGTTGCCGGCCCCACTCGAATTCTCCGATAGGTGGCATCGCGGTCGCAAAGTTCCGCTCGCGCAGCCCCGCTTTGCTTAAATTTCTTTAGAGTGCCAGGGAACGAATTGAATTTAATTCGATTGACGCAGCGACTGTCATTCGGGGAGGCGTTCCAAGTCACCGCAACGGAAGTTTCCTTATAGGAGAACGATTATGCGTAGCCTGCCTTACGCGTACTGTGCTTTGTTGCTTGTATCCACTGTGCTGCCGGCCAAGGCCGACCTGGTTTCACTAGGAACAGCGGATTTTTCGGCCCAGGGGTTTGGCAACGCCAACCGCCTTATCACGCTTCAGGGCCAAGGAAATAGTACGACGGAAAGCGGCGCCGTTATTCCCGTGAACGGAACCGT
>DASXPQ010000335.1:0-3511 GCA_036493575.1 Pirellulales bacterium | reverse complement strand
CCTCGAAGAACAAGCACTGTCGGACCAGTGGGATTTTAAGGCGCCTCAGAACAATGTTACCACGAGCCCGTCGACATCACGGGCTGCTACGCAAATCCCGATCTTCGTCTGTCCATCCGACCAATTTCAGCAGAAGGTGTTCCAGATCACCGGGGGTGCGTCCGCGTTTGGTTCTGCAACGACTTCGGGTGCCGTTCCCGGCTACTATTCCGTTTGCAGCTACGCCGGAAACTACGGAATTGGATCCTATTTTGTCCATAACTCTCAATTCGCCGTTGTGCCCAACGGGATCTATTTCGTGACGGGTCCTGACGCATCGTTGAATTTCACTCCTGCATATCCATCCGGACTTGTCGCAAACCACCAAAATTTGTCGCCAGTCAGAACTGTTATCGATGGCACGAGCAACACGATAATGGCCGGAGAAAAGTACCACGCCGATGACTTCTTCGACACGTGGAACAGCAACAACAGCGGATTGAAAATGTACCAGGTTTCCGCGTGGGGTTGGTCCGGCGGAATGAAAGGCGCCGCTCACGTTTTTTGTTCTTCCTTGCCCCCAATCAACTTCCAAACGATCGATTTGGGGACGACGCTCAACAACTTCGCCGCCCAGGACCGTCGATTTAATGCTTTTGGCAGTGGCCATCCCGGAGGCGCTTGCTTTGTCTACGCAGACGGCTCCGCTCAATTCATCAGCGACAGCGTCGACCCGGCGACGTTTACTTCGCTTTCGACGCGCGACGGCGGAGAGACAAACAACAGCACCAATTGACCGACGGGTTGCCGTAATGTTTATTCGCCTCCGGCTGCGATCTGCAGCTTGCCTTATAGCACTGCTGTTTGCTGCCACGATGACCGGATGCGGCAAGTCGTACAAAATTGCCGAAGTCGATGGTCAGCTACTGATCGCCGGAAAGCCCGGCACCAAAATGCACATCCAATTTGTGCCATTCAGCCCCGAGGGAACGAAGTTTCCTTATTCGAACGCCGACACCGACGACCTGGGAAAATTCTCCCTGGAAATGCGTGAAGGCAATAGCACCGTAAACGGCGCCGTCGTTGGCACAAATCGGATTGTCCTGACCGACATGCAATATGCAGAGGCTGGAGCGGGAAAGGGAGTTCCATTTCGCTTGAAACCCGAGTACACGGCGGCGGGGTCCACGCCACTTCGCCAGGAAGTCGCCGAAGGCAAGCAGACGATCGAGATTAAGATTCCTTGACCTGACGGCAGTTACGGCCACTGCTGATTATGTTTAGTGCGTTGCCGAGCGTTTGGGCGGATTCGCGCGGTAATTCGCCAGCCAGGCCTCGATTTGTCCCGCCGCCTCTTGGTTGCCGGATGACTTCGCCAAAGCAATCGCCGCCGTCGCCGTGGTGACAACGTCCTCCGCGCGCCCGAGGACCGCATACGCCTTGGCGAGATTGGCGTAAGCATCAGCATGCTGCGGATCGAGCCGAATCGTTTCCTGAAACTCCTTGGCCGCCGCCGGCACTTGCCCCGACCGCGCCAGGGCCACGCCCAGATTGTGGTGCGCCTCGGCAAGCTCCGGGTCGAGCCGGATCGCTGTTTGCGCCTCCTCGATCGCCTCCGAGATCGGCCGCTTCGAGTTCAGTAGCGCCTTGGACAATACACAGTGGAAGTTCGCTACATCGCTATCCAAGCGAACGGCGCGCTCGTAAGCGTTGATCGCCCGGTCGGTCTCGCCATCGGCCATCAGCGCGATGCCCAGGTTGGCCTGGATCTCCGCGTCGTTTGGCTCCATCGCGGCGGCCCGCCCCAAATGGGCAACTGCCTCCTTCGTACGACCCAAGAGCTTGAGCAAGTTCGCATAATTGTTTTCGTAGTCCGGCGTGTTGGGCCGCAATTTAAGAGCTTGCTCAAATTCGCCAAGCGCCTCCTGTCGCTTGCCGGTCCGCACTAGCGCGTTAGCCAGATTGTAATGCGTCTCCGCATAGTCGGGCTTCAACTCCAGCGCCTGCCGATAAAGCGCCATCGCCGCCGCATCATCTAGTTTGTCCTTTGCGACGTGCACCCCCAGATTGTTGTACGCCATCCAACAACCAGGATTGCGGTCGATCGTCGTTTGATAGAGCGTGTCCAAATCACTGTACATGCCGCACTGCCGCCAAGTCAGCACTGCCAATACTCCGACCAGCGCCGCGCAGGCCACATTGCCCGCCATTTGCCCGCGCTCCGACAATCGCGCGACCAACAATGAAACGCCCGACGCGAACAGCACGATTGGCCCCAAGCTCGCCAAATACTGAAAGTGATCGGCCACGAACGAATAAATGAACGGAAACACGTTCAGAAATCCGAGCACGGGAAATAGCGTGCCGATGAAAAACAACCAAGCGGCCAGCGGTGCCCGCCACCGCCTGTGAACTCCCCACAATAGTCCCGTCATCGCGAGCGCCGAGAGAGGAAACAGCCATTGCCACCAAACCGCCGTATTTAGCTTCCAGCGGGGATAGATAAACGTCAGGTCAACCGGCCAAACGAGCTTGCCCAGGTAGAACCAAATCGCCCGGCCGGCAATCAATCCCCGCTCCAAGAAAGACAGCTCAAAGTCGGCCCCCTGCGCGCCGATCAGCTTCCGTTCGACCCACGCCGTGAACACACCCACCACAGCGCCGACCGCGAAAAACGGCACGAGCGGCCACACGTCCTTCCGCCAATCAAGCCGCCCGCGCTGCCACCAGAAGATCACCAGCAGTGCCGCCGGCAGCGTGGCCGTCACGGTCTTCGCCGCCAGTCCCAGAAGAAACAGCACCAGCGCACCCCAATACCACGATCGCCGGCGGGTCTCATCGAACCGCAGATAGGCCAGAACAGCGCTCAAATAAAATATCGCTGAGAGCGTATTCTTCTGCTCCGTGATCCAGGCTACCGACTCGACCATCACCGGGTGAACGGCAAAGATCGCCGCGGCTAACAGGGCGCCTGGAATCCTCAGCCGCCGCAACACCGCGTAGAGCAGGCAGACCACGCCACAATGCAGCAGCACATTCGTCGCGTGGTAACCGAATGCGTTGTCTCCCCACAGCAGATGCTCGAGCCAAAACAAGCTGTGCAGCAGCGGATAGTATTGCTGCGTCGCCCCCACCTCGAACCAGATGCGATACAAACCGCCCAGCGAACACAGCTCCGGCCGGGTCACGTGGCCATCGTCGTCCCAAATAAATCCGCCCCGCATCGCCGGCCAATAGGCGGCAGCTGTAACAACGACCACCAATCCAAGCAGCCACAATTCGCGGGACCGGCGCGCCGAAACGGCGGCCACCACTGCGTCCATTGGGCTGGCCGCCGCATGCTGCTCTGCGATCGAATCGTTCTGTACTCGCTGGGAAATCTCAGACATCCGCTCCATTCTCGTCGCCGGCGGCCGCGGGCGGAAATAGGAATTCCAGCCCCGCCAAACCTCTTGGCCCCGTCCCCAAACTCCGGCAAAACACTGGCTTTTCTCCCCATTTTAGCGGCTCAAGGCGCGCACAATCCACTCCG
>DASXPQ010000334.1:0-7059 GCA_036493575.1 Pirellulales bacterium | reverse complement strand
CGGGCAGTTTAACTAATTCTTCTAGTTCGCGTGGGACCTGGCCTTTGTGTTCTGTCACAAGTTTGCGGCACGCTTCCTGGATGCTTTTTGCTTTGGCGCGAAAAAAGCCGGTGCTTTGGATGATCTTTTCTAATTCTTCGCGCTTAGCCGCGGCAAACGCCGCGGCGTTTCGATACTTTTTGAATAGGGCAGGGGTGACCATGTTCACGCGCACGTCGGTACATTGCGCGGACAGGATGGTGGCGATCAACAGTTGGAGTGGATTAGAGAAATTCAGAGCGCAAGTGGCATCTGGATATTCAGCCGCCAACAACTTTGCGACTTTCACGGCCCGGAGCTTCGGTTCCAACGCGTTGGCGATCGCCATCCTGCAGTTCCCCCGCGTGGAGAATGATTTGAAAGCGGAACCGTGAGCAGCCCTAAAGCTGCGCTCCGCCTGAGCCAGCCGATGCAGACTTGGCGGTCCTGGACATTACCTGCCTGAGTCTTTGGCGATTGTGCGGCTGGTAACGAAAAGTGTCAAGCGGCCGCATGTGTGGCTGGCCAAACTCGCTTGACGCTATCCGTGCTGAGGGATAGGGTTATGTGGGCTTTGCCAGTAGAAAGCCATCGAAATTGACCAATTAGAAGCGGTTAAACATCCGCCGCTTTGCTAAGTCCGCTGAATTACCAATCATCATCCACCAAGGGGACCTGCCATGAGTTATGGCGACAATCAGTATCAGTCGTCTCAGCCGTCAGTGTGGGGCGATCTTGCCGCCCGGGCTGAACCGAACGAACGGGCCGCTTTCATCAAGAAGACGTATTTGCATTTGACCGGAGCTGTACTGGCCTTTTGCGCTTTGGAGTATTTCATCATCAGTTCTGGTCTTGCCCAGAACTTCGTCGAAATGCTTGGCACCAGCCGCGGAAGTTGGTTGGTTGTGCTGGTATTGTTCATGGGTGTGTCATGGCTAGCCAATTATTGGGCACTTTCGTCTACGTCGGCCGGAATGCAATACGCTGGGCTGGGCCTATACGTTGTCGCCGAAGCGATTATTTTCGCGCCGATGTTGCTGTTAGCCGCGAGCTTTGGCGGACCGGACAACACTATTATTCCGACCGCCGGCATGATTACGTTGCTGATGTTTGCCGGATTAACGGTGGCGGTATTCGTTACTGGGCACGATTTTTCGTTCTTGCGCACCGGCTTGATCGTGGGCGGGTTTGCCGCGATGGGACTGATTGTGTGCAGCGCGATCTTTGGATTCCAACTCGGAAATCTGTACACGATCGCTTTGATTGTGCTGGCCTGCGGATATATCCTGTATGACACGTCCAACGTGCTTTATCACTATCGGATTGGCCAACACGTAGCGGCTGCGCTGGCACTGTTTGCATCGGTAGCGCTGCTGTTTTGGTACGTACTGCGGCTGGTGATGTCGATGCAATCGCGCCGTTAATGGCGGGGTGCTGGTTGCGACAATAAGCAATTTACTCGGGAGCCCAGGGGCTAATGACCCCTGGGCTTTTCTATTGGGATTTAGGGGTGCATGGCGATCGGATGTCTGACGGGTATAATGACGGCATGGCCGAAGCCGAATTGCACGACGAAGCCGAATATCACCCGCTGTATTTAGAAGGGATCGGATTCTTCAACGAGTGTGATTTTTTTGAGAGTCACGAATCGTGGGAGGAGTTGTGGACCGAATATCGGGGTCCTTCGCGAAAGTTTTATCAGGGCTTGATTCAGGCAGCGGTGGCTTTGTTCCATTTCGGCAATGGTAACATTCGGGGAGCAAAAAAGCTGTTTCACAGCTCCCATGGTTACTTGGACCCGTACCGACCCAAACATATCGGATTGGATTTGGAGAAGTTTTTGGGGGAGTTTGACCGTTGTTTTTCGGAAGTGGCGGTTTGCAATGCCGAGGAATTTCCCGAGATTGATTTGAATCCGGAGTTGATTCCCGAAATTCACTTATCGCCGCCGGCGGCGTAAGATGAATGGCGCATGCTTGACGTGATCGATTCGCAGCTTTTTCCACCTCACTGACCCTTATGTTCGTCCACTAGATTCGCCATGGCTACACGTACTTCGCCCGCCGAGATATTCAATAACACGCTGGATTTAGAGGAAGACGATTCGGCGAGTGCTTCCACGACCATGGAAGGCGTCGATTTACCGCGGCTGCAAAATGCCGTTCGCGAGATTTTGGCGGCGGTTGGGGAGGATCCTGAGCGGGAAGGTCTACGGGAAACTCCGGCGCGAGTGGCGCGAATGTATGCCGAGCTATTCAGTGGTTTGCAACAAGATCCGCGTGTCCATTTGCAGAAATTTTTCACGCAAGAGTATGACGAAGTGGTACTGGTTCGAGATATTGCGTTCAATAGCATTTGCGAACATCACTTGCTGCCGTTTATGGGGCTGGCGCACATTGCGTACATTCCGAACGGCAAAGTAATTGGACTGAGTAAGCTGGCCCGTGTCGTGGAAGTGGTTTCGAAGCGGCCGCAAGTGCAGGAGCGAATGACGGAAGACATCGCGAACCTGCTGGTGGAAGAACTGGATGCGAAGGGCGTGGCGGTGGTGATTGAGGCCACTCACACTTGCATGACCATCAGGGGCGTGCGCAAGCCGGGCAGCATGTGTGTTACCTCGGCCATGAAGGGCGTGTTTCGTTCCAATCTATCCAGTCGCTCCGAAGTGATGACGCTGATTTACGGCGAACACCGATAAATGAATTCTCAACGCGACGCCCACCTGATCGGCTGATAGTTGTTGTTACATGCTCGTCCTTAGCCAATTCGTGCTCCGACTTTCGTTCGGATTGGCGGCTGCAATGGGGCTGACGTCGCCCCGGCGAGTTACCAGCGGTTACTTTCGGAACCATGCCTACGTGCTGCTGGGCTTGTCGGTGCTGGCAACCTTGGCGGCGGTAGCTGACAGGAGCCAACTTTTGCTGTGGCCACCGCTGGCGGCCGGCATTTTTAGTTATTTATGTGCAGCCGTGTGGTTGTATGAGAAACCGTATTTTGGAAAAGCACTGTTGTGGGCGGTTGCGGCAGCTTCGCTGCTGGGCGCTTTGCCAACACGGCTGACGACAAGTTCGTCGTTTGATCAGTCCGCAATTATTCTGTGGGATTTTGACCCCGTGACTTCCGGATTGCTGCTCGGATCGACGATTGCCGCGATGTTTTTGGGGCATTGGTATCTCAATACACCGACCATGGAATTGGCTCCGTTGCGCCGGCTACTGCTGCTGATGGTTGTGGCTGTACTGGCACGGGCCATTGTTTGTGCAGTCGGATTGATTCTGCAGGCTGATCGCGCCGGGCTCTCGTCGACGCAATGGTTGCTCGTCGGCCTGCGCTGGTTGGCAGGCATTTTCGGCACAGCGGTTTTGATTGCGATGAGCTGGCAGACGCTGAAAATACCGAACACGCAAAGCGCAACCGGCATTTTGTACGTGGCGGTGATCACCACGTTTCTCGGGGAATTGACCAGTCTGCTACTGTCCGCGGGCACCAGTTATCCTTTATGATGGATTGATGAACTTTACCTTTCCTTGCCCCAAGTGCGAGGCAGCTAATCGGGCCGAAGTTTCCGCCGCCACGACCATGCTTCGGTGTGAACGGTGCGGCCAGGAAGTGCAAATTCCTGCGGAGGCAATCGACGCTGGTGGGGGAGTGCACCGGTGCTTGGCGTGCCCCGGCACGGACTTGTTCGTCCGTAAGGATTTTCCGCAGCGACTGGGTGTGACAATTGTAACTGTCGGTCTGCTGGCCAGCTGCGTGGCTTGGGGCTATAGCCAGTTATATTTGACCTTTGCCATCTTGTTCGCGACCGCACTTGTGGACGTGGTGCTGTATGTATTTGTGCCAAACGCCCTGATGTGTTATCGCTGCGGGGCGATGTACCGAGGCGCTGCCGGCGTGGAGCAACACGAATCGTTCAATTTGGAAACTCACGAACGATATCGACAGCAAAAAATTCGCTTCGCTGAAGCGCAAAGCATGGCGCACAAAACCCGGGGTGCGGAAGACCCACACGAAGCGCACGTTTAGACCCAGCCTGCACGTTGCGGCGCAATGCCTATGGATCCGGAACGTCAACGAATTCAAGACGACCTGCGCGGGCTTGTTGCGGGCGATGTACGCTGTGACGACGTATTTGCTCAACTGTTCGCCAGCGATGCCAGCTTGTACGAGCTAAAACCGCTGGCCGTGGTGCGACCACGCAACACCGCCGACGTGGCGGCGGTCGTAAAATACGCGTCCGAAAAACGAATTGCCATCCATGCCCGGGGAGCGGGAACCGGCTTAACGGGCGAGGCGCTGGGGCCAGGAATTGTGATCGATTTTTCGCGTTACATGCGGCGAATTATTCGAACCGAGGGGGAGGCGGTGCGGGTGCAGCCCGGAGTCGTGCTGGCGCTTTTGAATCAACATTTGCAGGGCTTCGGTCGTGTGTTTGGCCCGGACCCAGCGAATAGCAGTGTGACGACGATGGGAAGCGTGATCGCCGTCGACGGCTCAGGTAGCTATTGGCCCAAATATGGGTCGGCGCGACAACACGTGGAGAGTCTGCAAGTTGTATTGGCCGACGGCACGATTTTGGAATTGGGCCGCGAATCGTTAGCAGACGAAATCAGTTCGCCGCCCAGCAGTAGTCCAGTCGATGGAAACGGCTCTGTGACGGCGCAATTCACTGCGGCGCAGAACGCGCTTAGTGCCACGGAAGTGCGGAAGCGAGAATTGGTACAGCGCCTCCGCGGACTGATTGCGAGCAGTTCCGACTTGATTGCAACACATCAACCCAAATCGCTGGTGAATACCTGCGGGTATCAATTAACGAACATACTGAACGGCGCACATTTGGACGTGGCCCGATTGTTGTGTGGTTCGGAAGGGACGTTGGCGCTCGTGACCGAAGCGACATTGTCGACGCAGCCGCTGCCCCGTTTTCGGGGCGCGGCGATGTTGTTTTTTGATCGGTTGGAAAATGCGGCACTGGCAGTTCAGGAGATTTTGCCGTTTCAGCCGTGCGCTTGCGATCTATTGGATCGCCGCCATTTGAGTTTGGCGCGGGAAACGAGTCCGGAATACGAAGTGCTGATTCCCGCTGAGGCGGAAGCCGTACTGCTGGTGGAATATTTTGGCGACGATTCGATTTTGATCCGCCAGCGTTTGACGGCCACCATCGACCGGGTTCGTCGGAAAACGCAACTGGCGTTTGACGCACGTCAGGCGTTCGATTCGACTGAAGTCGAGCTGTTCTGGCAATTGGCACGCCGGGTGGTGCCCACGCTGCATCGTTTGAAAGGGAATGTGCGGCCGGTGCCTATTGTGGAAGATTTGGCCGTGCCACCGGCAATGTTGCCCGATTTTTTAGTGAGACTGCAAAACATACTTAAGCGACTACAAATTACCGCATCGTTATACGGCCACGCGGGTCATGGCCAGTTGCACATTCGGCCGTTCATCGATCTGTCGCAGCCTGACGACGTGCGGAAGATGCAGGCGTTGGCAACTGAATTGTATGCCGAGGTGTTCGCTGTGGGAGGAACCATAAGCGGCGAGCACGGGGACGGATTCAGCCGCACTCCGTTTGTTCGCCAGCAGTACGGGCCGTTGTACGGAGTTTTCCGGGAGGTGAAAAATACCTTCGATCCGCTGGGGATTCTCAATCCCGGAAAAATTGTCACCGACGAAGCGGTGCCGCTCACCGACAACTTGCGTCCGACGGCGAATACGGCAGTCGAGAATAGTATGTCGACGGCAGCGTCCTTGGCATCCGAGAAATCAACCGTTGCGGATGACATTGTTGGTATCGAACCCGCGCTTTCAGCTCCCGTCTCGCGGCCGGTTGAACTGCATTTGAATTGGAGCGTCGTGCAGCTTGTCGACGAAGCACAGCGCTGCAATGGATGTGGCGCTTGCCGGTCGCAACTTCCCGACGTGCGGATGTGCCCAATTTTTCGGGTGCAGCCCTCCGAAGAAGCATCGCCACGCGCCAAAGCTAATTTGTTGCGAGCCGTGTTGGACGGCCGGTTCGATCCGCAGATTGCCGCCAGCGATGAATTTAAGGCGGTCACCGATTTGTGCGTGAATTGTCACCAATGCCGGTTGGAGTGCCCGGCCGGAATCGACATTCCCAAGCTGATGATTGAAGCCAAAGCAATGTACGTTGACGCCAACGGCTTGCGACCCAGTCAATGGTTGCTGGGCCGGTTCGACAAACTTAGCTGGCTGGGCAGCACGCTGAGCCCGCTGGCGAACTGGGCGATTACGAATCGACCGGCCCGGTGGGTGCTGGAAAAAACGTTGGGAATTGCTCAGGGCCGCAAGCTGCCACGATTTGCGCGGCGAAGTTTTATGCGTCGGGCGGTGCGTCGGCGGCTAACTCGCCCCACGCGGCGAACCGGCCGCAAAGTGCTGTATTTTATTGACACGTACGCCAATTATCACGATCCACAATTGGCCGACGCTTTGGTGGCTGTGATGGAACACAACAGCGTTGCGGTGTATGTGCATCCCGATCAGAAACCAAGCGGCATGGGTTTGATCACGATGGGCTCACTCGGACCGGCGCGGCGACTGGCCGCACACAATTTACATATATTGGCAGAAGCGGTGCGTCAGGGCTATCACATTGTGGCTACCGAGCCCTCGACTGTGTTGTGCTTGACACATGAGTATCGGAATTTGATTGACGACAACGACTCTCAAGTCGTGGCCGCGAATACTACTGATGCCTGCACGTATTTATGGCAGCTCCATCAGCAAGGGAAGCTACAACTTGATTTTAAGCCGCTACCGGTTGCCGTTGGATATCATCAGCCGTGCCACATTCGGGCGCTGGGGATTGGTTCGCCGAGCGAGAATCTGCTTCGACTTATTCCTGGTATTGGATTGCAACACCTGGAACGAGGCTGTTCCGGAATGGCGGGGTTGTGGGGTCTGACACGAAATAATTATCGCACCAGCCTGCGGGCGGGCTGGAATTTGATTTCGCGGCTGCGCGATCCTGTGCTGCAAGCCGGCGCCACCGAGTGTAGTGCTTGTAAAATTCAAATGGAG